>NZ_JBGTZD010000013.1:0-59984 GCF_041807865.1 Moraxella sp. E33BD
CCACCGTGGTGCTTAGCAGCAACAGTAGCGATAGCAGCAGTTAGTGTGGTTTTACCGTGGTCAACGTGACCGATGGTGCCTACGTTTACGTGTGGTTTGTTACGTTCGAACTTGGCTTTGGCCATAAGTATATCCTCATGTTGTTTAAAAAATAAAATAATGATTGCCCATTATTCTATCGAGCCATCTAGCAAATTATTTGCTATATCTCTTCTATTATAACACACAACCAAGTGTTTGCAACCATCAAACAGGTTTTACATGGCTTTTCTTCGCATGGCGTAGCTCACAAAAATCACCATCGCCCAATCTGTATATCAGTCAGCAACAGCAAAGATGCCCCATAAAACCCCCACATCATCATTTCTCACAAGCAATCAGCACACCTACTAAATAAAACATCATCACCAATAAACAGTCAAGCCAAATATCAATTTAACATCCTTTGTGCATTCAGAAGTTAGTCAATATTTGCTGTTTTTGGTTGTCATCATTGCGTGCTTTGATAGCCATTTTGTTGCACATATACACCCATTTGGTGCAAAACTACAGGAGAACTGTTCTAAAGTCATAGAATAAGATGGGCATACAGCCAACATACACTTAGTATAATCGCCATCAAAAGACAAACCCAACACCAATAAGCGGTATTGCTTTATTGTAGGCTTTCATCTGCATGAATGACGGTTCTTGTCTCACCAATAATTACCATCATTTGCCAAAATTTGCCTCTGGCATAAAGTTGGCAATATGGATCTTTTAAATACAAAAAAATCCATATTCTAGCTAAGAATACAGAAAATAAAAATCTAAATGACAAGTAAATCTAACGGACAAACTTATTAAAAAGCTAATAAAAATGGAGCTCTTATCGAGAATTGAACTCGAGACCTCTCCCTTACCAAGGGAGTGCTCTACCGCTGAGCTATAAGAGCAAAATGGAGCGGGTGGCGGGAATCGAACCCGCACCATCAGCTTGGAAGGCTGAGGTTCTACCACTAAACTACACCCGCAGGGCAGTAAATATAAGGTAGGATAAATATGGTGGTGGGGGAAGGATTCGAACCTTCGAAGCTTTCGCGACAGAGTTACAGTCTGTTGGGTTTGACCGCTCCCCAACCCCACCAATTTGGTACAGATATATCTTTTAATGGCCATTTAAAAGATTAAGCCCAACAACAGGGCTATATCTGAAAGATTTCTTAGGAGTGGTGCCGGCTGCCGGAATCGAACTGGCGACCTACTGATTACAAGTCAGTTGCTCTACCAACTGAGCTAAGCCGGCGGTGTTTCCTAAGTGGTGCGTATAATAACATAAATTTCATATTGTGCAAGTTATTTTTTTATTAATTTTAAAATAATTTTATAAACTATTGTTTTTTATTGATTTATTTTATCAAAGATTCTTAATATCCAAATCATGTTTCAATGTCAGGTATTTCACTGCCACCACCATATCTGTATTTTTTATGGGTAATCATCCCATTTTAATGATGATAAGGTTGTCATCAATTAATTTTTAATTTAAAGAACAAATCTTATTATTACGAACACAACCTGTCCATCATATGATTTATTCTATACAAAGAATCAGTTTAAGCCCTACCCTAGGGTCAACATTGAGAGCTTGGCAATATTGAACAAATTCAACCATATCCAGACGACGATCGCCATTCTCTACCCGTTGGACGAAGGAGTGAGGACGACCCAATCGTTGAGCAAGTGTACGCATGGATAGGTTTTGAGCTTTGCGTTCATGATACAACCATGTTCGCAGACTCATCATTTGAGCGGTGTGAATACTTTTAGTCATAGCCGACTTATTTACATCATATTGCATGATTTACTCAAAATGAGTACAATTTTTTCATGCAATTATTGGCGTTTTGCTATATATTAACAAGGCAACAAACGATTATAAAACACATGAGCAATAAACACGAACGATTGGCAGACAGATTTGCCGATATTTTTATCCGTCTAAACAGCAACGAGAAGCTAAGCACTAAAGCGATAGCGAAAAAATACGATGTTTGTGATAAGACCATTCGCCGTGATTTGAATCGCATGGAATGTTACCTACCTCTTGTGCGTGAGCGAGGAGTCGTTTATCTGGATAATACACGACGGTTTAATTTAACTCACAAAGAATTGAGCGAGCTTTTAAAACTCATCGGTGTTCACAACCTGCTACCAAATATGGATATTGGGTTTTTAAGAGAACTGATTCGGCAGAATTCAGACAGCCCATATCACATTCATCATCATTCCTATGAAAACAGTCAAACGCTCAATGAAATGATGAAACAGCTAGATCATGCCATTATCCATCGCCAAATCATCCACTGTCATTATGACAACAAAGAACGCAGTATCCATCCCTATAAACTGATTTTTAAAGAAGGGTATTGGTACTTAGTAGGCATGGAAAATGAAAAATTAAAAAACTATCGATTGGGCAAAATTCACAGTTTAAGTATCAGCACAGACCACTTTGTCAAACATGGCAACATTGAAGCAATTATTAGAAGCGATGCTAGTATTTGGCTTGGGCAACAAGAAATAACCGTTCTGATCAATGTTAGTCAAAAGGTCATATCCTATTTTCAGCAAAGGCAAATTTTACCCAAACAATCCATCATCTCTGAACAAGCCGGTGGCAACTGGCTCGTACAAAGCACCGTTTGGCATTATGACGAATTATCGCCCATTATACGATGTTGGATACCGCATTTGACCATTATCGAGCCAAAAGAATGGCAAGATAGGCTTGAGAGTGAATTAAGGTCATATTTAAATTAAATTTATTTTAAACCCGCTGATTATCAGCATTTTTTAAGGAGACGAACCATGCCATTACCACTTATTCTAGGCGGTCTTGCTGCGGCAAGTACTATTTATGGTGCTAAAAAAGCCTAAGACGGCTATCAAGACAAAAACACCGCCGATGAGATTCTTGAGCGTGCCAAAGATCAATATGAGTCTAAGAAAGCCCAACTAGAAAAAGCCGATAAGCGTGCTAAAAAAAGATTGGACGATCTAGGTGAGCTTTACTTGAAAATTGGGCAGGACATACATCAGTTTCAAGAAATTGCAGATGAGCTATTGGGTAAAATCAACAGCAATAAGAAGCAACCCTTGACTATTGATCTTCCAGAGTTAGAATTACAAAAAATTGAAGCCATCTCTATGAACACCATTGCTTATGCAGGCAAACTTGTTGGCGGTGTAGCAGGTGGTAGTGCAGCAGCTTACGCTGTTTATGGTGGCACCATGGCATTGGCAGCAGCTTCTACAGGCACACCGATAGCCGCTCTATCAGGTGTAGCAGCTTACAATGCAACCATGGCAGCCATTGGTGGTGGTTCATTGGCAGCAGGTGGCTTAGGTATAACTGGAGGCCCTATGATTCTAAGTGGCGTGGTTGCAGCACCTGTGATTGCCATAACAGGTTGGGCTTTTGCCTCCCATGCCGAAGACGCTTTAGAAAAAGCAAGGTCAATCAGACAGGAAGTAAGAGACTACACCGAACAAGTAAATAAATCATGTGCTTATTTAAAAAATTTAACTAGCTATGTCGAAGTTATCACCAAAAATGTTGATGACATTTATGGAGAGTTTATATATTACTTAGATGATTTAAAAGCCGTAGCAGAACTCGTGAAAACCGACAGGCTTGACATCATTGAACAAGACAAGGCTATTCATCGAGAAATTGAAAATGGTTATACCCTTGCTAGCATACTAGCAGATGTCATGACCATACCCATATTTAAAATCAAAACAAGCGATGGCGAGATCATCTATAATGAAAACGGCTCGCCTGTATTACAACAAGAAGATGGGTTCAATGTCCTAAATGATGAGCAAATGCAAGAGGTTATGGATGAAGCAGTCATAGCCAGTAAGCAATACGCATCATAAAAAATACTCAATCTCTATCATCCATCAGTCATTTTGGATACATTTAAAATGACTGATGGCACCTTAATTTGGCAGGTAGCAATGATAACAACAGAAAAGTTTGATTGGACAGGCGAGCTGAACAGGACTGTTACTCATAGCCTTGTAACCACTTTTGGCTTGGATTTTTTACTATTTGAAGATAAAAAAGGCGGTGATGTAGATACCATTCACAATGCCCGTCAAGGCATATGGGCAACTGATGAAGCTCGGTCTACCTATGAAAATCGGGGAGATTATGATGCTCATGCTTATCATTCACATAAAAATTATATCAACAAAGGCAGAGAAGATAAGCAAAAACATCAATCAGGTGAATTGCATGATGCCTATCGCAATACAACAATGAAACAAGGTGAGAAGCGTCATCTTGACCATATTATATCTGCCAAAGAAGTTCATGATGACGCAGGCAGAGTTTTGGCAGGTCTAGATGGTCCAGATCTTGCCAATCAAAATAGCAATTTTCAGTCCACATATGACAAAATTAATATTACCAAAAGCCAACATTCTATTGAAAAATATTTGAATGAAACTTTCCCTAAAACCATCAAGAATTGCGAGCAAAAAAATCCAAGATAACAAAAAAAATTGGCTAGCCTACCACCGGATGCTCATGGTCAGGAGGTCTTAGATTTAAAACAAGAAATACGCAAGAATGAAGAACATCTCAAAGCCCTAAAAAGTGTTGATAAAAACGCAATAATGGAGGCTGATAAACAAGCACGCCGTGTATATAATAAAGATATTAATAAGGCTTATTATACCAGTAGCAAATTTCTTAAAAATGCAGGGCAAACCGCCATTAGCCAAGGATTTCGCATGGGGGCAAGGCAGGCTATAGGACTAATACTGGCAGAAATTTGGTTTGAATTACGAAAAGCTATACCAGATATTTTAAAGAAATGCTAAACAGATTTCAGCCTTGAGATGCTTTGGGGTAAATTAAAGAGTGCCTTGAAGAGTATTTTCAACAGAGTCAAATTAAGATTTCAAGATGTATTGAATGCCTTTAAAGATAATTTTATTGCTGGCATCCTAAATAGCATCACCAAAACTGTTTTAAATATTTTTTCAACCAGTACAAAACTGGCGGGAAAGCTCATTCGTGAATCTTTTAGCAACTTAGTACAGATCGTCAAACTTTTGGTGTTGAACCCTCAACGGTTAACATTTGGCGATTTGGAGAGAGAGATTACCCAACTTATCCTTGCAAGCATTGCTACCATACTAGGCGTTATGCTTCATCAGAAATTGGCAACAATCTTAACCTTCCCTTTTGGCACAGAGGTTGCCGCTTTTATTAGTGCGTTATTCACAGGTCTTTTAATGATGGGTATTCGTTACTTGATTTATCACAGCCCCATCATGCAGAAAGTGTGGCAATATTTAAATGGTTTCAAAAATAAATACGATGCCTTTTTGGATCATATGAAAGAAATCAATGCCAAACTAAACATCTATGTTGCCAATCTTGCTAAAATAGAGTTCAATCTCAACCCTCAGGAACTATAAAGATCTATCCAATGCTCTTAGCTACGCTAGCAATGAAACTGAAAAAGGGCAAATCTTGCAAGCCGAAGTAGATAGGCGTGGCATAGACCTATCCTATAAAATGGGAGATAGTGCCAGTACCATGTCATGGCTACACAACAAAGCTAAAAAATTACATGGATAATCTTACGCCTTTTCCATGCACTTCCTGTGGCAAATGCTGTCGCCATGTCAATTTAAGTGAGCATACCGCTTATTTGGATCGTGGCGATGGTGCTTGTCGGCATTTTGATGATGGCACCAATTTATGTTTAATTTACGACGATCGCCCGCTTATTTGTCAGGTAGAAAATTATTATAAAGAACATTTAGACAAACACATCGCTTGGGACGACTTTGTTCAGCCAAATTTACAAATCTGTGAAAAATTATAATTAAACCGCAAGCCCACCACACGCCATCTCAACCGCTTTGACGATGGCCAAGGCTTTTTTGTTGGTTTCGTCCCACTCAGCCGCAGGGTTGGATTCAGCGACCACCCCTGCCCCTGCTTGAATATGGACTTGACCGTCTTTTAGTACAGCAGTACGAATGGCAATGGCAGTATCCATGTTGCCAGACCAACCCAAATAACCGACCGAACCACCAAATACACTACGGCGAACAGGCTCAACCTCATCTATGATTTGCATGGCACGAATCTTGGGAGCCCCTGAGAGCGTACCGGCAGGAAAGGTAGCACAGAACACATCTAACGCATCTTTATCCGCCGATACCACGCCCTCAACATTGCTGGCGATGTGCATGACTTGCGAATAGCGTTCGATGAACATTTTATCTGTAACTTTTACCGTACCGATGTCGCACACTCGCCCAATGTCATTACGCCCCAAGTCAATGAGCATCAAGTGTTCAGCAATCTCTTTTTGGTCAGCTAAAAGCTCTGCTTCCAACGCCAAATCTTCCGCCAAATCCACGCCACGCCGACGAGTACCCGCAAGCGGTCTTACTGTTACTTTGCGTTCATCACCCACTGTCTCAATGCGAGACAAAATCTCAGGCGATGCACCCACAATGGCAAATGACTCATCACCAGAAGTCTGAGCCTCAATTAAAAATAAATAAGGCGATGGATTTAGATAACGCAAAGCTCGATACACCGCCAATGGGTCGCCATCAAACTCACCTGACAAACGCTGAGCGGGTACAACCTGCATGACATCGCCTGCCTTGATGTATTCTTTGATGCGATCCACATCGGTACAGAATTTATTTTGCCCAGTTTGTGAAATAAAGTGTGGCAACGGTTGTTTTTTTACCGACAAATCAGGTTTATGCGAAAGCAAGTTTTCAATGACATCTAGGTGTCTTAGTGCTTTTTTGTAGCCATCTTTGGCTTTGGCGTCGGCGTAAACAACGATGGATAAAGTATGCTCTAGATTATCAAAAACCACCACCGATGATGATAAAGTCAACCACATATCAGGCAACTGCAAGGGATTTGGGGCGTGAGACGCTCCTACAGACGGCTCAATCACTCGTATCATATCATAACCAAAATAGCCCACAAGCCCTCCGCTGAATGCAGGTAATTCGGGCAGTTCGTTTTGGCTTGGTGTTTGGTAATTTGCCATAAATTGACGAATAAAATCAAAAGGATTTTCATCGTAGGTACTAACAGTATCAGCACGAGTGTCTTTTAATACCACCTTATCATCAAGGTATTCAATGATAATATCTGAGCCCAATCCAATCATCGAATATCTTGCCCAGCGTTCACCACCCACCACCGACTCAAACAAATACGCTGATGTAAAAAATTTACGCAAATTAGCGAAGACTGACACAGGGGTTGCATCATCCATCAGGCGTTTTTTGACAAGGGGAATGTGCGTATAGCCCTGCTCTGCTAAGCAATCAAACTCGTGTTGGCTAATCATGATAAGTCCTTGAATGAATTTTTGTTGTTAATCGTGCATCATGGCGGTGTTTGATGGCTATTTTATCATAAATCTACTAAGGTTGCGATTTGAAAATAAAAAAGCCCTATTGGCAAATAAGGCTTTTTATGGCTATTTCATCAAATCTTTCTCAATGGTCTTGCATTCCACCAACCATCAATCTAGCCCATCAATGAGCCTCGTCCCAATTTTGCCCCACACCAATCTCCACCACAAGTGGTACGGCAAAATCCACCACCCAACCCAACTTTTGGGCGGTGTCGGTTAGCACATTTTGCATGGCAGTTTTAATCAGCTCTCCAATCTCATCTACCTTATCACTATCCACCTCAAAGACAAGCTCATCGTGGACTTGGAGTAGCAGTTTGGCATGGTCTTTGGGTAGAGTCTGATTGACCGCAATCATCGCAAGTTTGATGATTTCGGCAGCGCTGCCTTGCAAGGGGGCGTTAATACTGGCTCTCTGTGCCCCTTGTCTTATCATTGCATTAGATGAGTTGATATCAGGGGTGTAGAGTTTACGACCCAAGATTGTGGTAACATAGCCCATCTCTTTGGCATGATTTTTTGTGTTGTCCATGTAGTCATTAATCGCAGGATATCTGGCAAAGTAGCGTTGGATATAATCTTTAGCCACATCATTGGTTACGCCAAGCTGTTTGGCAAGCCCAAACACACCCATGCCATACAGTAGCCCAAAATTCACCGCCTTAGCCGAACGCCTCTCAATGGATGTAACCTTATCTAGATTTTTACCCATAATCTCAGCAGCGGTGGCAGTGTGAATGTCTAAATTATTATTAAAAGCACTAATCAGACTCTCATCGCCACTAAAATGAGCCATAAGCCTAAGCTCAATTTGTGAATAATCCGCCGCCAGTATCACACGCCCCTTTGGTGCAACAAAGGCCTTACGAATCTGCCGACCTGTCTCCGTACGAATGGGGATATTTTGTAAATTAGGATCTGATGATGACAACCGCCCTGTACTCGTCAAAGCCTGATGATAACTGGTATGCACTCGCCCACTCTCATCGCAAGCCTTGATGAGTGCATCTGTATAGGTGCTTTTGAGTTTGGACAAGCTTCTATGTTCTAGCACAATCTCTACAAGTGGATGATCTATCTTGGCAAGGGTCGCCTCTGAAGTAGAATATTGCCCTGTTTTGGTTTTTTTACCACCTGATATGCCCAATTTACCAAACAAAATTTCTCCAAGCTGTTTTGGACTGGCAAGGTTAAAAGCCTCCCCTGCCAACTCATGGGCTTTTTGCTCCAAGCCATAAATTTGATTATCAAATGTCAATGACAACTGATTTAAAAATTCAGGCTTAATTAAAATGCCGTCATATTCCATTTGGGCAAGTATTTGGGCGGTGGGAATTTCTAATTTTTCAAGCAAATCTTTGGCATTTTTATCTTGCTGTAGATATTCATCAAACACACTAAATAAACGATAAGTAATGTCCGCATCTTCACAAGCATAGTCGCTTGCTTTGTCCAGTGCTACCTTATCAAAACTAATCTGTTTTGCCCCCTTGCCTGCCACCTCCTCAAAAGTGGTGGTATTTACACCCAGATAATGACTTGCCAAATCATCCATGTTGTGCCGAGTGGCGACACTGTTAATCACATAGCTGGCCAACATGGTATCCATCTGCCAGTTAATAATCTCAATGCCGTATTTTTTTAAGATGTGGCTGTCGTACTTGATGTGCTGACCGATTTTACCAATCTTAGGGTCTTGTAAAATAGGCTTTAGCTCATTTAGCACAAATGTTATGTCTAATTGACTGTTTATTAAAATATCAAAATCACCCGTATGCCCCACAGGGATATAATAACCTTCATAATTGGCGGTGGCAATGCTAATGCCAACCAACTTCGCCTTTTGCCAGTTAATGTCGGTGGTTTCGGTATCAATGGCAAAATAAGGACTGGATTTTAATTGACCAATCAAGACATTAAAATCATCAAGAGTAGTAATGGTGCGATACCCACCATCTTTGATGGGCAAAGGCTTAACGCCCAGTCCATCTGACAAATCACGGATTAATGCGTCATCATTTGATTGATGATTGCCAAAATCATTATCAGTGCTGACCAGTACATCTTTCTTGACAGATTCATCAGCCAATCTTAATAACGCCGCTTGCTCTGCCATTTCTTTTTTAAATTCTAGCTCATTGAATAATTGGTACAGTGCTTTGGCTCGTTCTAAGCTGGCACTTTGGCTATCGTCCAACTTTAATTCATCAAACGACATAGGCAACTTTAAATTAGTAACAATCGTAGCAAGCGTACGATTTAGGGGAATGTCGTCTTGATGTTCGGCAATGTTCTTGCCAACCACGCCTTTAATGTTTGCCAAATTCGCCAAAATACCATCAATATCACCATAATCGGTAAGTAGCTTACTGGCGGTTTTTGCCCCAACTTTAGGAATGCCTGCAATACCATCTGAGGCATCGCCCATGAGTGTTAGATAGTCGGCGATTTGGGTGTTGTGTACACCGAACTTATCAAGCACGCCTGCCACATCGGTGATTTTATCCTTAAAACTATCCTCCAAAATCACGCAATCGTTCACAAGCTGTGCCATGTCCTTATCACCTGTGGAGATAATCACAGGATAGCCGTTCTGACAAGCGGTGTGGGCAAGCGTACCGATGATGTCATCTGCCTCAAAACCATCAATTTTGATGAGCGGTATGCCCAATTTTTCAATCATCTGATGAACATAAGGAATCTGCACTCGCAAGTCGTCATCCATCGGCGGACGGTGAGCTTTATAGGCTTGCGACAACTCATGACGAAAGGTAGGTGCTTTGGTGTCAAAGGCGACCGCCATGTGAGTAGGATGATATCTTTTGATGAGTTTGCCTAAAGCATTTAGGACGCCACGAATGGCATTGGTGGGCAAGCCGTTTTTGTTGGCAAGCGGTGGCAAACCATGAAAGCAACGAAACAGGTAATACGAGCCATCCACCAACACCACAGGGGGACGGTTTTTGTCAATGTTTGTGGTGTCAAAGGTGGCAAGATTTGGAATGGTGGTGTAGGTCATGGGTATTAAACATAGGAAAAATTTATTCTATTATACCCAAAATTTCTACCGTGATGGTAACTTTTGATAAGCCAACAGTAAACACAATGACTTTTTTAAGTACCAAAAACCGCCATACCCCACAGCACCGCCACCAGTATGAGTGCCAAAGACTGAGCTGACGAACCAACATCTTTGGCGATTTTGGCAAGGGGGTGGATTTCCATGGAAGTATGGTCAACGGCAGCTTCCACAGCGGTGTTAATAAACTCCACAATGAGCGACAAAAACGAACCAACGATTAACACCATCTTAACCGCCAAAGTAAAATCAAGCAACAGTGCCAAGCCTGCTAGGGGCAAATGTAACAACAAGAGCTGAAAAATAGCAGGTTCTTTTAAAGCAACTTTAAAACCATCTTTAGAATAAGATAAGGTTTTCATGATGCGTTTTATACCTTTGGTTTTGTTGAGTTCGGACATGAACTTTTCCTATGAGATAATGGCTGATAGCACCGATCAATTCTATCACAAAGCCAACATCTGAAGTATAAGATGATTTTTTCGTGTTCATCTGGAGCGGTTTTTTAGCTTTGATAAAAAAGGCAAAGGGAGCCACCCATCACTTAGCATCACCCAAAATCATTGGGTGATGCTAAGTGATTAGCCACAGTTATGATATTTAGCCAGAACCATCTTATTTCATCTAAAACCTGCATCACAAATGCAGGTTTTTCTTAGCTGTGCTATAATTGCCCAAATCAATCGCATTATTTTTTGGTAATTTTTATGAAAAAAACACTAGAACAGATCCAACAACGACGCACTTTTGCTATTATTAGTCACCCTGACGCAGGTAAGACCACAATGACCGAAAAACTGCTATTGTGGGGACAGGTCATTCAAAGTGCAGGCGAGGTCAAATCTCGCAAAACCGACAAACACGCTACCTCAGACTGGATGAGCATGGAACAAGAGCGTGGTATCTCTATCACCACATCGGTCATGCAGTTTCCTTATGCTGATTGCATGGTAAATTTGCTAGATACACCCGGACACGCTGATTTTAGTGAAGACACCTATCGCACGCTGACGGCTGTAGACTCTGCCTTGATGGTCATTGATGGGGCAAAAGGCGTGGAAGAACGCACCATCAAGCTAATGGAAGTCTGTCGCATGCGAGACACGCCGATCATCAGCTTTGTTAATAAGCTGGACCGTGAAATCCAAAATCCACTTGCCTTGCTTGATGAGATTGAAAGCGTACTAAAAATCAAATGCGTGCCATTTTGCTATCCTATTGGCATGGGGCAGGATTTTGTCGGTGTGTACAGCTTTTTGGACGGCAAAACTTATCTTTATAAAAAAGGCTTTGGCACACAAATCACCGCCATTGAAAGTTTGGACGGTTATAACCACGACAGTATCAAAAACCGTCTGGGTGAGCTTTTGTGGAACGAGTTTGTTGAGGGAGTAGAGCTTGCTGAAATGGCATTCGGTGATTGGGACGAAGCGGAGTTTTTGGCAGGACGACAAACGCCAGTGCTATTTGGTACAGCACTGGGTAACTTTGGCGTCAATATGGTGCTAGATACCCTAACCAAATATGCTCCAGCCCCAAAAGACCATACCGCTGTAGAGAGAATTGTTCGTGCCGATGAGCCAAGTTTTACAGGCTTTGTCTTTAAAATTCAAGCCAACATGGACCCCAAACACCGAGACCGTATCGCCTTTATGCGAATTTGCTCTGGCAAATACGAAAGAGGCATGAAAATGAATCATGTACGCATTGGCAAAGAGGTGCGTGTCTCGGACGCATTGATGTTCCTAGCAGGCGACCGTGAAAGCCTAGAAGAAGCATATGCAGGCGATATTATTGGTCTGCACAATCACGGCACAATCCAGATTGGCGATAGTTTCACCAGTGGCGAGACCTTAAATTTTGCAGGCATTCCACACTTCGCTCCTGAACTATTCCGCCGTGTGGTGCTAAAAGACCCCCTAAAATCCAAGCAATTACAAAAAGGCTTGCAACAGCTCTCCGAAGAAGGAGCAACACAAGTATTTATGCCCCAAATCAACAACGACCTTATTTTGGGTGCGGTAGGCGTGCTACAATTTGAAGTAGTAGCTCATCGCTTGGCTGAAGAATACAAAGTACAATGTGCGTTTGAGCCGATTTCTATCGCAACGGTGCGTTGGGTACATTGTGATGATAAAGTGGCGTTTGAGAAATTCAAGAAAAAGGCTCACGACCAGCTGTCGGTGGACGGTGGTGGTTATTTGACTTACCTTGCTCCCAGTCGTGTCAATTTACAGCTCATGCAAGAGCGGTATCCTGAAGTGGAATTTAGGGCGACTAGAGAGCATTGATTTGATGTTTGGTACAAACAAATGTGATATTAAATAAAAGTGTTCCAAAGTAACACCGATGATTAAGCGAGCCACACAATGTCCCAAATTTTTAATGAAAACACCCGTGTTAAAATCCCTGCCATTTTGCATTTAATGCGACTCGGCTATCAATATCTGTCTTTAAAAGATGCCGTTTGGGATAAAAAGAGCAATATTTTTACGGATATTTTCAAGCAATCCATTGACAAAATAAACCCAACACTCAATCTACAAGATAGCGATATAGATAGAGTATTGATGGATATTTATTTGGAGTTAAATTATGATGATTTGGGCAAAGTGTTTTATGAACGCTTAATTGACCAATCATCTAGCATTGACCGCCCAAAACTCATAGATTTTAATAATTTTCATAATAATCAATTTAATGTAGTAACCGAATTAACTTATCAAAATGGCGATGATAAATTTCGCCCTGATATTACCCTACTGATTAACGGCTTGCCGCTAATATTTATTGAGGTCAAAAAACCAAATAATCAACAAGGCATTTTGGCAGAACAACACAGAATGAATGAGCGTATCAAAAACCAACGCTTTAAATCATTTATGAATATTACCCAACTAATTTTATGTTCCAATAATATGCCAGAAAGCCAATTAACAGGAGCATTTTATAGCACACCCAATACCCAAATCACCCTTCATTTTTTTAAAGAAGACAAACCGTTTGCTCAAAATACCGCTTCAATTTTATCTGATCTGACCACTGATGGCAAAATCACGATCTTAAAAGATGTAAATGAACCTGCTTTATTGCATAATAAAGAGTTTATTGCCAACCAATCAGCCGATACGCCCACCAATCAATTATGTACGCAGTTATTAAGCCGTGAGAGATTGGCATTCATGCTTCGCTATAGCATTGCTTATGTGCAAAATCATAGTGGTAATACCCCTTATCAAAAACACATTATGCGTTATCCGCAAGTATTTGCCTCTTTTGCCATTAAACACGCCTTAGAACAAGGTAAAAAAGCGGTATTATTTGGCATACACAAGGCAGTGGAAAAACTGCACTTAGTTTTTATAATGTGCGTCATTTGACCGATTATTATGCCAAACAACATATTGTGCCAAAATTTTATTTTATTGTGGATAGATTGGATTTATTAGAACAAGCCAAAAAAGAATTTACCGCTCGTGGGCTACTTGTGCATACAGTAGATTCAAAAGATGAATTTACTCGTTCTATTGCATCGGATATTAGCCATAATCATCAAGGCAAAAATGAAATTACCGTGGTGAATATCCAAAAATTTGCCGATGATGCCAAAGCAACCAGTCAAAATGATTATAATCTAAACATACAACGCATTTATTTTTTGGACGAAGTGCATAGAAGTTATAATCCCACAGGGTCTTTTTTGGCAAATTTGACCCAGTCAGATAAAAATGCCATAAAAATTGGCTTAACAGGCACGCCATTGTTGGGTAATTCATCGTCCAAAAAACTGTTTGGCGATTATATTCATAAATATTATTATAATGATTCTATTGCAGATGGTTATACACTGAGGCTCATTCGTGAAAATATTGAAAGCCAATTTAAAGAGCAAATGCAAGAAGCTATAAAACAGTGGCAAATAGAACAAGGTAGTTTTGATAAAAAACAAGTCTATGCTCACAGACGATTTGTAGAGCCAATGTTGGATTATATTATTAAGGATTTTGTGCGTTTTCGTCAACTCAATAATGATGACACACTTGGAGCAATGGTTATTTGCGATAGTAGCGAACAAGCCAAAATGATGTTTGAGTTATTTAATCAAAAATATGCAAGCAAACATACTTGTGCGTTAATCTTGCATGATATTGGCGATAAAGCCACTCGCAAAGATCGGGTTGATGACTATAAAGCAGGTAAGATAGACATTTTGTTTGTCTATAATATGCTTTTAACAGGATTTGACGCACCACGCCTAAAAAAACTGTATTTTGGGCGGATTATCAAAGAGCATAATTTATTACAAGCCATTACACGGGTTAATCGCACTTATAAAGACTATAAATACGGCTATATTGTAGATTTTGCTGATATTAGTAAAGAATTTGACAAAACCAATAAAGCCTATTTTGATGAATTGCAAAGTGAGCTTGGCGATGACTTTACCCATTATTCACAAATGTTTAAAAATGACGATGAGATTATCGCCGACATTCATTTTATCAAAAATACATTGGCGGATTATGATACGGACAATGCCGAGATTTTTAGTCAGCAAATCAATCAAATAGACAATAAAGACACATTACACACACTCAAAAAAGCCCTTGAATTATCCAGACAGCTTTATAATATCATTCGTTTTCAAGGCGATAATGCCAATTTATTAAATTTGGCATTGGAAGATGTGTATTTTAGCTTTGTGAAAGTGGGCGAAAATGAACTGCGTCTTGCCGAAGATTTAAAAGACAGTTTTGTTCGCACACAAGGCGTTTTTAATGATAATTTTGACCAAGATGACCCAAAATTTATCGCCTTAAAACAAGAATTGGAACGCATTTTTGCCAAGAAAAACCTATCCGAAGTTGGGCAAGAGCAAATGAGCGAAAACATTTCGTTGCTTGATGATTTATACAAACAAATGAAAGAATTAAATCGCCAAAATGAGCTAATCCGCACTAAATACAATGGCGACAAAAAATATGTGCGGATAGAAAAACGCCTAAACGAACAAAATATATTGCCAACGCTAAATACCGATAAACTCACCCTGCGTGAAGTGTTATTAAATACCAAAGAGGGGCTTGACGAAAAAGTATTAAATTTGGAACAAATGCTGGATAATGAGGCTTATTTTAGCAAACAATCAGGGGCGATTTTGATTGGGGAATTTAAAGAAAAATCACTGAACATTACCGCACCACTTATTAACCAAATCAATGGATTATTGGTCAAAGAATATATGGCGAATAGATTGGAGGAACTGTAATGAAAACGGTAAGATTAGGTGATATTGGTAATATCGTTACTGGGAAAACACCATCATCAAAAGAACCGCAAAGTTATGGTAATGAATATCTATTTATTACACCATCTGATAATTTTGATGAAAAATACATTAAAAAAACTATTCGGTATCTATCAGAATATGGAAAAAACTCTCTTAGTGGAAAGTTATTAAAAGAAAATAGCATACTGGTAACTTGCATTGGTAGTGCAATGGGAAAAGTTGCAATAAATAAATTTCCCGCCATTACCAATCAACAAATAAATTCCATTGAAGTTAAATTGGATTTTGATACTGACTATATTTACTATTGTTTAAAAAATAATTATGCACTATTAAGAAATGCATCAAGTGGAAGTACCGCTTTACCTATTTTAAACAAAACGGATTTTGAGAATTTATCTTTAAAAATCCATAAAGACCTAAAAACCCAACAATCCATTGCCAAAATTCTATCCCAATTAGACCAAAAAATCGCCCTAAACAATCAAATTAATGCCCAATTAGAACAGATGGCAAAAACGATTTATGATTATTGGTTTGTGCAGTTTGATTTCCCTGATGAAAATGGCAAGCCCTATAAATCGTCTGGCGGAGAGATGGTTTATAATGAAGTGTTAAAAAGGGAAATTCCTGTGGGATGGAGTGAAAATAACCTATGGAGTATTGCGACTTATTTTAATGGATTGGCATTACAAAATTATAGACCCATAAATAGTAATGATTATTTACCAGTTATTAAAATTAAGGAAATGAATAATGGAATTTCTAATAGCACAGAAAAAGCAGATATAAATATTCCAAAAGACGCAATTATTGATGATGGAGATATTCTTTTTTCTTGGTCTGCTACATTAGATGTTAAGATTTGGTCACAAGGCAAAGGTGCTTTAAATCAGCATATTTTTAAGGTAACTTCAAAAGAGTATCCAAAAATTTTTATATATTTTGAATTATTAAGATATTTAAAACACTTTAAAATGATGGCTGAATTAAGAAAAACTACAATGGGGCATATTACCCAAGACCATTTAAAGCAGGCATATATTTGTATTCCAACAACTGATTTATTGGAAAAAATAGAAAATTTAATTAAACCAATAGTCAATAAGCAATTATTGGCTCAAAAACAAAACCAACAACTTACCCAATTACGAGATTTTTTATTGCCAATGCTGATGAATGGGCAGGTGGGGATAGCAGATGATTGAAAAATCAATTAAGCTGTGCGTGTATCCACGCTCAAAGTATGATAAAATATACCAAAATTCGTTTATATCCGTGAGAATCAATGGCAAAAAATTTGATTAAGCATTCACCGCTTGCCCTACGCCATTACAGAGAGCAATTATCGCTTTCTGTGGAGTTGCTCGCCAAAAAAACAAAAATTCCCTTAGACAAACTTGTCAAAGCCGAACAAGAAACACCTGTTTTTACTTTTAAACAAGTTAAAGATATTGCCAAAGTATTATTGATAGATGATTTTTTGCTATTAACTGACACACTATCTTATCCCAATATCCCAAATAAAATAGAATATCGCAATTATATAGAAAGCGATGATGAAAAAACACATTATTTGCAACAAAAAGCGGTATATGAACTGTTAAATAATCGTGAAAATTTATTATATACTTATGAAAGTATGGATACTACACCAGAGCCTTTTTTATTGAAATTATCAGGCAATAATGCAAAAGATGATGCAACAATCATTCGTGAATGGTTGGGTGTTGATAATGCCAAGTTAAAAACAGAAAATAGCGATGATTATTACCGTTCTTGGCGATTATTGATAGAAAAAAAAGATGTTTTGGTCATAGAATTATCAGCGATAAAAATAGGCTCGGAAGGAATGGCATTGTATTATGAAACTTTGCCAATCATTGCCATATTATCATTAGGGCAAAATCCTTCTCGCCGACTATTTACAATGATTCACGAATTGGTGCATTTGGGCTTAAATCAAAGCACCATTGACGGTGATATTTTAAATTCTAATGAAAAAATAGAACGCTATTGTAATCAAGTGGCAGGCTATGTTTTATTGCCAGAAGATATTGCAAAAGAATTATATGACAATACATTAAATCTTGAGCAAAATATTTTGACCATTCGCAAAAAAATTAAAGTCAGTAAACAAGCCATTGCCATTCAATTAAAATTATTGGGCTACATTACTCAAAATGAATTGAATGATTATTTTGATGACTTACTAAAAGAAACAGAAAATAAATCTAAAATTGTTTTTATAAAATCAGAAACTAAAGCTAATAATCAATTTGGTAAAATTTATATTCAACAGGTGATTTCTGCGGTATGGCAAAATAGCATAACGGTAAATACAGCATTAAATATGTTACATTTAAAAAATGTAGAACAATTAACCGCATTGGAACAAAAGGTGTTTGTATGAAATCTTATTGTGTAGATACCAATGCGATATTGGATTTGTGTTATCGTTATTATCCCAAACCAATTTTTACTAATGTTTGGCAAGCATTAGAGCAGGCAATTACTGCTCGCCAAATCAAGCTATACATTAGTCAGCATATTTACGATGAAGTTCAAGCCAAAATTATCCAGTTTGGTTATGATAAAAATACTTTTGATGTATTTTTAGGTGAATTTAATATTACTGTTATTTCCTTAAAGGAATATGAACAACAATTAGCTCAACTAAAGGCTGATATTGTGAGTGCCAATCCAAAGTTAATCAAGGGACTATCCAATAAAGACCAAGATTTATCCAATATTTGTGCGATAATGAAAAAAGGTGGTGTTATCACTTCCGAACAAGGGCTTAATGTTAAATTAAATGATCCAAACTTTCCAACCAATTTTAAAATTCCAGATGTTGCCAATTATTTTAAAGTAGAATGTCAAAATTGGTTGCCTGTTTTGGAATATATTGGATTTTGTGAATAATTTAAATGAGTTTTAAAATGACCGATTTAAAAGCCCAAACCCATCAAATGATTGACAGTCTAAAAACCATTTGTGCTAATTTTGGATTGGGCAATGATGGTAATGAATTTAAAATCATTACCCAAGTATTTTTGTACAAATATCTTAATGATAAATTTGCTTATGATGTTAAAGCCATTGATAAAACATTGGCAAACTATGGTAACGACTGGCAGGCTTATTATACCCAAATGAGCGATGATGAACAGGAGCTATTGTATCTACAATTACCCAATACAGCAATTTTAAAGCCGCACCATCTCATTTCTTATTTATCCGTTCGCCAAAATGAAGCGGGCTTTGCCAATTTATTTGATGATACGCTATTTGATATTGCGACTAAGAATGCCGAATTATACGCTGTAAAAACCGATGGCGGTGCAAAAGTGGTGTTATTTGAACGCCTAAGTCAATATATTTCCGACCCAAGCAAACGAGATGAATTTTGCCGTGCGATTATAGGTAAAATTAGTGGATTTAGTTTTGAACATATTTTTAATCAAAAATATGATTTTTATGCCGATATTTTTGAATATCTTATCAAAGATTATAACAGTAATTCAGGCGGAAAATATGCCGAATATTATACGCCAAATGCAATGGCAAGAATTATGGCACAAATCCTTGTGCCAGACGACCAAAGAGGGCAATTAAAAAGTCAAAGTGTCTATGACCCGTCCGCAGGTTCTGGTTCTCTTTTGATGAGTGTGGCACATATCATTGGCGAGGATAAATGTGCAATTTATACCCAAGATATTTCCCAAAAATCGTCCAATTTATTGCGTTTAAATTTGATTCTAAATAATCTACCCCATTCTATTGGCAATGTCATTCAAGGTAATACTGTATTAAATCCACAGCATAAAGAAAATGGCGGGCTTAAAAAGTTTGATTTCATTGTGTCTAATCCACCCTTTAAATTGGATTTTAGTGATTTTAGAGAGCAACTAGACAGCAAAGAAAATAAAGAACGGTTTTTTGCAGGGATTCCGAAAACTAAGACAAAAAACAAGAATAAAATGGAGATTTATCAGCTATTTATTCAGCATATTATCGCTAGCCTAAAAGACACAGGAAAAGCGGCGATTGTATTGCCAACTGGCTTTATTACCGCCCAAAGTGGTATTGATAAAAAAATCCGTGAATATTTGGTAAAAAATAGAATGCTAGCTGGCGTAGTGTCTATGCCGTCTAATATTTTTGCGACCACTGGCACCAATGTGTCTATTTTATTTTTGGATAAAAGCAATAAAGATAAAGTGATTTTGATTGATGCGTCCAATTTGGGCGAAAAAATCAAAGATGGCAAAAATCAAAAAACGGTACTTAGCATTGATGAAGAAAATAAAATTTGTGAAACTTTTGCCAATAAACAAACAGTAGAAGATTTTAGTGTGGTGGTGAGTTATGATGAAATTGTCAGTAAAAATTGCAGTCTAAGTGCGGGGCAATATTTTGATATTAAAATTGACTATGTGGATATTAGCGAGAGTGAATTCAATGCCAAAATGCAAGATTTTGAACAAACTCTGGGTGATTTGTTTGAGCAAAGTAAAATATTAGAAAAGCAAATTAAAGATTCTTTGAAAACGGTAATTTTTCAAGACTCAAGTATAAGTTAAAGTATCAATGCTTTACGCACTGATTAGCAAAAAACACCAGGAGCAAAATGAACCTTGCCATCATCGGCTCACAAGGCCTTGATGATTATAAGAGTCTTTGCCAAGCCATCAATAGTTTGCCTGCCAAACCTACCACGATTATCAGCGGTGGAGCAAAAGGAGCGGACGCACTTGCCGAGTAATATGCTAGCGAATACCACATTGATTTGGCGTTTTGGCGGCACACTCAAAGACGCTATACACGCTTGACTACGCCCACAAAAAGGGTAAAATCGTTCTTGTTTGCCAGTATGAGCCACCTTATGCTAAATTGCCCCATTTGCCGTACCGATCTTATTTTAAAAACCAACAGTTATATTTGCCATCAGGGTCATTGCTATGACATCAGCAAGGACGGCTATGTTAACTTACATGTGGTTCAGCACAAAAACAGTCATACTGCAGGCGATACGCCAGAGTCTATGCAGGCACGCAGACGCTTTTTATCAGGTGGATTTTATGAACCATTAAGAGATAAAGTGGGAAAAATCATCAATGAACTTGCACCCAATCGTGTGCTAGACATCGGCTGTGGCGAGGGCTACTACACTAGCGTTTTTGCCAATCATGAGCGTCAAGTCATCGGACTTGACATCGCCAAAACAGCCATCATCACCGCTTCAAAAACTTATAAAAACCAAGCAGTAGGTAAGTATATCAACTGGGTGGTGGGTACAGGTACAGTGTTGCCTGTAGCAGATGAAAGCATGGATATTTGCACAAGTCTGTTTAGCCCTTTACCAAAAAGTCAGATGGCAAGAGTGCTAAAACCAAACGGTTATTTACTCATCGCTACGCCTGCCCCACACCATCTGTACGCCATGCGTCAGCAGTTGTTTGAGCGTGTCAATCTACATGAGCCCACCAAATTTATCGCAGAATTATCGCCAGAGTTTACGCTGATTGATGAGTGGCAGATTGACGCACCGCTATGCTTGGACAGCCAAAGTCTATCTGATTTGATAGACATGACTCCCTACACCTACAAGGCCAAATTAGACAAAAAAACCACCCTAAAAACCCAAAATAATTTTAAGGTTACCGCCTCATTTTGTTTATATCTTTTTCAAAAATCCTAAAAAATAGCATCACAATAAGACAATTATTAGGTTGTCTTATTTTTTATCTCCATTACCTAAAAGATATGAGATTTTGGTATAAAGGCAGTAAGCCGATAGCCCAATAAAACAAAAAGCCAATCAGAACAGATTGGCTTTTTGTTGGTTTTTTATTATGCTTGACCGTCTTGGACAAAACATCTTTGGTAGGTTATCTTGATAGATGATGATTAATCTTGTACCCACTTGCCATCACGCCACACCAAAGCAAAGCGAGTTGCCTTGCCATCTTTTTCTGAACCGATATACTGTTCAGCATTTTTGCGAGACCAGCGAAGAATGGTTGGGTTGCCTGCATCATCAACATCAGGAGCGTCAAACAGATAAGCAAATTTTGGCTCAAGCTCATCTTTGATGGGGCGAAGCTCACTTAATTTTGGCGGACGGGTTTCACGGATTTTTGGGAATTTACTTGCTGCCAAAAACAGTCCCGCCGCTCCTTCACGCAACACATAGTGATCATCAAATTTTTGAGAACGCAGGTTTGGCATACTAATCGCCGTCATGCGTGGCGGAGCTGCTTCACCATTTTTTAACACCTTTCTGGTATTATCGCATTGATTGCACGCAAAATATGCCCCAAAACGCCCTGTCTTTAGCGTCATCTGCCCATCACATTTATCGCAGTCAATGGTCGGTGCCGCTTGATTATTATCCGCACCAGCCACTTCAAAAACACCATGTTCAAGTACATAGCCATCACAGTCAGGATTATTGCCACAAATATGTAACTTACGACCGCCATCAACGACATAGCTCTCCATCGCCGCATTACATTTAGGACAGCGTTTTTTCTCCATCAGAGCATTGACCTCTGCTGATTCATCATCAGCATCAAAAATAAGTGCCGATGTTGGCATGAGATTTTTTGTGCCTTTACAGCGTTCTTTAGGGGGTAGATTATAGCCTGTACAGCCCAAAAACACCCCTGTTGACCCCGTGCGAATCTGCATAGGACGACTACACAAATCACAATGTACATCTGGAATATTAGTTGGATTGTTCGGACGCATGCCGTCTTTGCCTTTGGCAGTATCTAGTTTGCCCTTAAAATCACCATAGAACGCATCAAGCACCACCTTCCAGTCTTGATGACCCTGAGCCACTTCATCAAGTTTATCTTCTAATCCTGCAGTGAACGCATAGTCCATCAAATCAGGAAAGCTCTCAATCAATCTTTCAGTAACAATATCACCCATCTTTTCGGCATATAGGCGTTTATTTTCAAGGCGGACATAGCCACGCTCTTGAATGGTAGAAATGATGGACGCATAAGTTGATGGTCGCCCAATACCACGACTTTCAAGCTCTTTAACCAAACTGGCTTCAGAATATCTAGCAGGTGGCTTGGTGAAATGCTGACTAGGTTCAATGTTGATGAGTGGCAGTTTTTCACCTACTTGCACATTTGGCAACAACACATCATCACTTTTGGCAGGTGGCTGAACTTTGGTGTAGCCATCAAAAACAAGCGTTCGCCCTTTTGCTTTTAGTTCCACACCGCCGGCGTCCGCCAGTAGATTTACCGAACGATAGCGAGCAGGCGTCATCTGACACGCCACGAATTGTCGCCAAATCAGCTCATATAGACGCTGAGCGTCTCTTTCCATCGCCGTCAGTTGGCTTGCTTTGATGGCGACATTAGAAGGACGAATCGCTTCGTGTGCCTCTTGAGCATTTTGCTTATTGCTATAAAAATTAGGCTTGTCTGGCAGATATGCCGACCCAAAATTCTCTTGGATATAGCCACGCACTGCCATCAACGCATCTTGGCTCAAAAAAGTTGAGTCAGTACGCATATAGGTAATAAAACCTGCTTCATACAAACGCTGAGCCAAAATCATCGTTTTTTTGACGCTAAAGCCTAAACGAGTACTTGCTGCCTGCTGCAAAGTTGATGTGATGAACGGTGCAGATGCCTTTGATTGCGTAGGTTTTTCTTCAATGGCAGAGACGGTAAAATCGGCACAAGATAGCAGATTAACGATGGCGGTCGCCTCATCTTCATTGGCAAGTTTTAAGGTCTTACCTTGATGCTTGACTGCCTCTAATCGCAAAGTCTCGCCACCTGCCTGATTATTGGTATGAATCTCCCAATATTCCACAGGAACAAAGGCACGAATTTCTCGCTCTCGCTCAACCACCAGACGAGTTGCCACGCTTTGGACACGCCCTGCTGACAATCCACGAGCCACCTTCGCCCACAGCAACGGCGATACCATAAAGCCGACCACACGATCCAAAAATCGTCTTGCCTGCTGAGCGTTAACACGGTCAATATTCAGCTTGTCTGGGCGTTCAAAGGCGTTTTGTACAGCAGCTTTAGTAATTTCGTTGAACACCACACGACTGTATTTGTCATCACTACCGCCGATGACTTCTTTTAAATGCCACGCAATCGCTTCTCCTTCTCGGTCCAAGTCGGTTGCTAGGTAGATGGCATCTGCATCTTTAGCCAGTGCTTTTAGCTCTTTGATTACTTTGGTTTTGTTGGGCAAAATCTCATAGACCGCCGCCCAATCATGCTCTGGATCCACCCCCATGCGTCTAACCAAGGCTCGCTGTGCCTTTTCTTCACGCGACAATCCTGTCTCATCGCTTTTGGTTTTTTTGGTCTTATCTGTACCACTTACAGGCAAATCTCGCACATGACCCACGCTAGAACGCACAATAAAATCATTGCCCAGATACTTATTGATTGTTTTGGCTTTGGCGGGCGACTCCACAATAACCAGTGATTTACCTTTGGAAGAGACTTTTGGGGCGGTCTGACTGGATTTTGTGGTTTTTTTGGTGGATGATGCCATGAGTTACCTTTTAAACTTTTTTATAAAATAAACCAAACTGTCTTGGCTTGATGATGTGTTTAAAATTAAGCGTTTATCTGTGGGCACGATGCCCAAGTATCGTTTTTTATAAAATAACACACAATTCCCCATCATGACAAGATGGCAGCGTAATTTGTATCGCTTATCCTAATTGCTGTTGGTCTTTTAGGTTTTGATATCTTATCTATCATGCACGCTGATTGAGTTTATTGCCAAAATCTAGCAGGGCTTGCTTGAATGTTTGTAAGTCAGCTTGGGCTAGCTTTTTATCTAGTTTTTGTACCCCTCCTGATGATTGATAATGAACATCTTGCCAATACAGCACAACACTGTTCGCTTTAACCTGTAGTCCTAAAGCGTGGCTCATTATCTCTACTGGAAGTGTCACGCCATCGGCTTTATCATAAAAAATCCCCTTGTCAGCATCCACCACGCACCACTTACCATCTTTGACAATCAGTCGCACAAAAGACAATCGCCACTCATCACAAACAACACCATAACTGACCACCAAATCATTTTTTGGAGCGTGATGACTGTGTTGTTGTACTCTGGTGGGTAGCCAATCTGGTCTAGGAATCAATTTAGGGTTAAAGCCATATGTTCTTGCTAGCAGACGAAAATCCGCCACTCGCACCTCTCCTGCCTTCGGCTTTAAGGCAAATATATTGCCAAGTAAAAACCCAGCCACACCAAGCACCACAATGAGCGGTAAATAACCTTGCAAATCCATCCTTACTCCAAACCAACCTTTTATTTATCAAGACCGCCCAAAAAATTTTTAATCACAAAGGTCAGCCAACCACAACACTTATTTACGATGGGACTGCATTTGTGCATACAGATAGCACTACATGAGAATTTGGCGTTTGCCGGTATTATCAGCAGCACTTACCACACCTCGCTCCTCCATCATATCCACGATGCGAGCAGCACGGTTATAGCCGATGCTAAATTTACGCTGTAATGCAGAGATAGAAACCTTGCGAGTATCCAAAATGTGTGCCACCGCCAAATCAAAATACTCATCATCAATGCCGCTGCCACTATCGCCAGACCCTTCACCTTCAAAAGTATAACTTTGGCTAAGGTCAATATAATCTGGCACACCGCGCTCACGCCAAGCATCAGTAACACGATTGACCTCATCGTCTTTAACATACGCTCCGTGTACACGCTCTGTCTCAATCGCACCAGGTGCTAAAAACATCATATCACCATGTCCAAGCATATTCTCAGCACCAGACTCCTCGATGATGATGCGACTGTCTGTTGCCGAGTTGACACGCAAAGCAACACGCACAGGAATGTTGGACTTGATAAGACCGGTAACAACCGTCGCCACAGGTCGCTGTGTCGCCAAAATCAGATGAATACCTGCAGCTCGAGATTTTTGGGCAAGGCGAACAATTGGCTCTTCAGCAGTTTTGCCTAACTGCATGATCATATCAGCAAATTCATCTGCCACAACGACAATTTTTGGTAGCAGCTTTTGGCGTGGCACAGTACCACTTATATGCTCGGACGCACTCCATAATGGATCTAAGATAGGCTCGCCCAGTCTTTCAGCTTCGATGATTTTTTGGTTAAAAGCAGCAATATTACGCACACGCAACTTACTCATCAGTCGATAGCGATGCTCCATCTCAGTAACACACCAGTTCAATGCAACGGTTGCCTCTGTCATATCGGTAATCACAGGCGTAAGCAGATGCGGAATGTCAGCATAGTTGGCAAGCTCAAGCTGTTTTGGGTCGATCAGCACCAGTTTTAACTCATCTGGCGTATATTTTAATAACATGGACATCAAAAATGAGTTCACCAGTACCGATTTACCAGAGCCTGTCGTACCAGCAACCAGCATATGCGGTGCTTTGGCAAGATCCGCAATAATCGGTTTTCCGCTAATGCTTGCACCAATGGCGATACTAATGCCTGCTTCTGGATCTTGATACTCTTTGGTATCTAACAACTCAATCAAACCAACGATTTGGCGTTTGCGATTTGGCACTTCAATGCCGATGTATGATTTGCCTGCAATCACAGGAATCACACGCAAAGAAGTCATTCGCATGGAGCGTGCCAAATCCTGCGAAATTTTAATCACACGACTTGCCTTAACCCCTGGTGCCAAATCCACCTCAAAGCGAGTTACTACAGGACCAACCATCGCCGAGACAACGCTGGCTTTAATATTAAATTCCTGCATTTTAATCTCTAGCAACTCAGAAAGCTGTTGCAACTCTTCTTGCGTATAGGTGATGATTTTTTGAGATCTTGGATCCAAGATATCAAGAGATGGCACAGGACTTAGGCTCATGCGATATTCAAGCTCGCTCATGGCGTGCGACTTCGGTCGTACCGTACCTGACGCCACGCCTGCCATTTTATTCACCAACGGTTTGGCAGGTTCTGATTCATCTTTGTTATCAGGGGTGTCATGTAAACTGGTCAAAGAAGCCATGTCCACTCCGCCAAAAGCGGTGGGTTCATCTGACCGCTCTATGACACCAATAGCATTGTAATCCATATGCTCAATTGTTGCCACAGCATCAGCATTATTTCTATAAATGTCTTGCCGGTCAAGCTGATCATCGGCTTGATGGATTGTATCATTATAAGGCTGATACTCTAATGGGTCAGATGGAGAATCCATCACATCACCAGCTTGAGAATCTATCTGCACATCCTGAACAAAAACATCATCTTGTTCATCTTGAGTTTGCTCAATACCATCGATACTACCATAGTCTTGTACAGCAAACTCGGCTTGTTTTTGAGCCTCTACCTGCTTTTGAATCTCTTCTTGTTTTTTAGCTTCTTCTTGTTTTTTCGCTTCCTCTTCGGCTTGTTTTTTTGCCAGTAGCTCATCACGCAGCCCAGAATTCACCAAGAAGCTCTCAAGTGCCCCCTCATGATTATGTGGTTGATAGGCTGGTACTTTTGGTTTTACTTGACTAATAATCAGTTCATCATCACCCCAGCCCTCGTCTGTCTGTGGCGATGATTCATCTGTCATGTCATCATTACTTGGGGTATTGCGAAATTGTCGCCACAAAGACAACCAATGAATATCAAAGGTTAAAGTTGCCACAAGTAATGCCATCAACACCAAAAAGCCCACCGATACTGGCACGCCTAGCACACTTGACAGCGATGCCATGAACTCATACCCTAAAACACCACCAAAGTCTGCCGCCTTGTCTTGCCACCATGCACCTAGCTGTGCGGCAATACCACTGATACACGCCAACAAAAACGCATAAGCCAATACACGCAAAACCCATACAACAGAATTACGACCCCACCACAGCTTGGCAAGTTCATAAGCTGGCACAAGCAATAAAAACCACGCCCCAAAACCAAAAAATGACAATAAAATATCAGAAAGCCAGGCCCCCAAACGACCGCCCACATTGCTAACCTCTTGGCTACTACCCATATGCGACCATGCAGGATCGGTTGGGTTGTAAGACAACAAAGAGATGAACAAAAATGCCAAAATTGCCATACCAACCACACTAAACAGCAGACGCTGTACCAAAGGCAACCTACCTAAGAGTTGATTGATGGACTCATTTTGTAACAGCTGATTTATTTTCATGGCAAAAAATGATGATAGATGAATAAACCAGATATTATATAGGATAACTGCTTGATATCGCAAAATATTTCACACCATTTTACAAAAGCACTCACAACACCCCCAACAACGCAGGTTCTAATGTATCATTTACTCATTTTTGCCAATAAATCAGCAAATTTCATGATTCCATCTTGTTTTTTTGTCCCACCTCCCCTATACTTTGGCAAACTGCTTTAAAGCGCTTTTTAAGGTTTATTGGATTTATTCAGATATTGGCTCATTTGGAATTATCATGGCACACCATCAACTCATCATCCTAGGCTCAGGTCCTGCTGGCTATTCAGCAGCCGTCTATGCCGCTCGTGCAAATCTCAATCCCGTCATCATTACTGGCTTGACTGTCGGCGGGCAACTGACCACCACCACCGAGATTGATAATTGGCCAGGTGGTCGCCATGGTCTGACCGGTACAGCACTGGTCGAAGAAATGAAAGAACATGCCGAACGCTTTGGCACACAGCTCATCTACGACCACATTTCTAGCGTGGATTTAACCAATCGTCCCTTCACTTTAAATGGTGGCAGTGGCAGTTATACTTGTGATGCACTCATCATCGCTACAGGGGCAACTGCTCAGTATCTAGGATTAGAAAGCGAAGCCAAATTCATGGGGAAAGGGGTATCAGCCTGTGCTACTTGTGATGGATTTTTTTATAAAAATCAAAAAGTGGTCGTCATTGGCGGTGGCAACACTGCTGTTGAAGAAGCATTGTATCTATCTAACATTGCAAGCCATGTAACACTCGTGCATCGCCGTGATAGCCTGCGTGCCGAAAAAATCATGCAAGACCAACTGTTTGAGAAAGTCAAAAACGGCAACATCTCTATTGAGTGGAATAGCTCCGTCAAAGAAGTCGTAGGCGACGAGATGGGCGTAACAGGCGTTATCATTGAAAACACTGATGGCACTACCAAGCAACTAGACGCAATGGGCATGTTCGTTGCCATCGGACATAAGCCAAATACCGCCATCTTTGATGGTCAACTCACCATGAAAGATGGCTATATCGTGGTAAACAGTGGACTAAATGGTAATGCCACTGCCACCAGCGTATCAGGGGTGTTTGCTGCAGGTGATGTTGCTGACCACATCTACCGCCAAGCCATCACATCGGCAGGTACAGGCTGTATGGCAGCCCTTGATGCCGAAAAATACCTAGATGGCTTGTGATTACCGACATCTTAATCACTAACAAATAACCAAAAAAGGCGTGTTTTTTAACTCGCCTTTTTAGTGATTCTAAGCACACCAATTTTGTGTTATTATTTTAAAGTCTTAATATCGCCAGTCAAACCAACCCAACGATGACCTCCATGCACCTCCCAAGCCTTGCTGACTTACACGCCATTGCTGATCGCTCTGCCTTTGATTTTAATAGCGTGGTAGATATGGCTGATGAAAATGGTTTTGTGGGTACAGGGGCAGACTTATCCACCGCCACCCTGCTCAATGCCTACCGCACAGGGGTATTTCCTTGGTATTCAGATGGCGACCCTATTTGTTGGTGGTGTCCGCCCACTCGCTGTGTGCTATACCCAGATGAATTCTACCCAACAAAATCACTCATTCGCACCGCCAAAAAGAATGCTTGGCAAATCAGCACCAACCTTGCTTTTAGGCAAGTTATGCGTGCCTGTGCAGCTCCAAGAAGCTATACTAACGACACTTGGATAAACGATGAGATGCTAGATGCCTATGCACGCTTACATGAACTTGGTGTGGCAATCAGCGTAGAGATTTGGGAAGGTGTACCAAAAGACAGTGAGCTGATTGGCGGACTGTATGGCTTGCAGTTTGGGGCAATATTCTGTAGCGAGAGTATATTTCATACTCGCACCGATGCCTCCAAGATTGCTTTTTGGGCAATGACGATATTGGCAAAACAAGCAGATGTTAAACTGATTGATTGCCAACTTGAAAACCCCCATCTAATCAGCCTTGGGGCATATTTGATTAAAAAATCTGATTTTCTTGATAGGCTTACCACCTTAAACCACACCGACACACCCCATATGACAGGAAGTATGGCGGTCAACGACTTAGTAACACTCATAACAACGCAATAAAAAAACGCACTTCTTAGGCAATAAAATCTGCAGTGGTTATTTACTTTTTGGTCTTAGTAACCATCACCAATCCACTCCTATCGCCTCACTACACACATAAGCACTCGCCCAAGCCCATGCGAAGTTAAAACCACCCAAATGCCCTGTTACATCAAGTACTTCACCAATAAAATACAGCCTATTGCATAATTTGCTCTCCATTGTCTTGCCCTTAACCTCATCAGTACTCACACCACCACGAGTAACCTCCGCCACACGATAGCCTTCTGTGCCTGAAGGCTTAATCTGCCATGCGTTGATGCGTTTAGCAATATCAATTAAGTCCTTATCTTTAATATTAGCCAGCTCAATATCGCAAAATTTCTCCCAAAAGATGGCTTGTAGTACCATTAACAGCTTTTTTGGAAAATGTAGTGCAAGCACGGTACGAATGTGCTGTTTTGGACACATCTTTTTGGCGGCAATCAACAACTCCGATACATCACAAGATGGCAACAAATCAATGCCAATCATCTCGCCCAACTGCCAATAATTTGATAACTGTAGCATGGCAGGCCCTGACAACCCACGATGAGTAAAGAGCATGGGTAGCTGAAAGCTCGCCTTATCATTAAAAGCAGTAACCTCAAGGCTAAGTCCTGCTAACGCCTTCATCAACTCACCCAACTGGTCAGTAAAGGTAAATGGCACAAGTGAAGCCTGAGTAGGCATAATCGTATGTCCAAACTGCGTGGCGACTTGATAACCAAAGCCACTTGCCCCTAGAGTTGGAATCGACAACCCTCCTGTGGCAATCACCAACGAACGGCAACCAATTTCATAAGATTTACCAGCTTTTGTCGATACGCTCAGATGAAAGTCATCACAATCAGTGTCTTTTTTAATGTTTTGTATTGCTGTGTTTAAGCGAATCTCCACGCCTGCCGTGCTACATTCATTAAGCAGTAGATTTAAAATATCTTTAGACGAATTATCACAAAACAGCTCACCCCGTGCCTTTTCGTGGTAGGTGATGCCATGTTTTTCCACCAATTTAATAAAATCATCACTCGTATAACGACTAAGGGCAGATTTGACAAAGTGGCGATTTTGACCGATAAATTCATTAGCAGACACATGACGATTGATGAAGTTGCATCGCCCACCGCCCGACATGAGAATCTTTTTACCTGCTTTATTGGCATGGTCTAGTACCAGCACTCGCTTACCATAAAGTGCAGTCTGAAATGCACAAAACAATCCTGATGCCCCCGCTCCGATGACGACAACATCTATATATTCATCAGCCAACTTAGTCATGGCGATTGTCATTTGTGGTGCGTGTTAGCATATCGTATTTGGCATCGTACTCCAACTTTTCACGACGATAAATCTCAAACACACACATCTCCTCACAACCACTGTTGCAACATTCATCATCTTCTGGTGGCTCTGGTGGTGGCGGAATATCAATCATATCTGTCATGGGATTACCTTTAAAAATCATGAGAAGTTTTGTGCTTTTTTGTAGCTGGTACTTGTATTTTGATTGGCTTTTATTATAATTGAATTGACATAAAAACGCACCTACTGTCTTTTATCCACCGTCTTTTGTTGCGATCAGTAAGAGTTATAATGAACACACCCACCCAAGATGCCATCATCCAAGCCATGCAAACCCTCCTACCCACCCATCTGTCGCTTGAGAACGAAAGCCACAAACACGCAGGTTATTTTGAGGGCAAAGAAAGCCATTTTAAGCTAGTGGTAGTCAGTCAAGGTTTTATTGACAAACGCTTGATGGCAAGACATCAGATGGTGTATTTGGCAGTTCAACCACTTTTGATGGCAAATGGCGGTAGCATTCACGCACTCGCCATTCACGCCTATACACCAGATGAATGGGCAGCATTAGGTCGAGCCCCCAATAGCCCCAACTGTGCAGGACAACATCTACATTAACTTGAATGGATATTAACCTGTAAATAACCAACCATCTAAACCAAATAGATGTCACTACCGCCAACTCAGCAAATAACACTTATCGCCTTTTGAGTAATCAAAACCAACCACAAATATAAAATACCAACCATGAGAAAAATAAGCATTACTTGATGCCCGCCGCGAAAAATTTCGCCTATTTATGCAATAAATATCTTTTTGGTTTTGTTGCACTATGTGCAAGATAATTTCATTTTGACAAATTTCCTTATAAAAAATGCCCCAGTCTTACTTAGGGCATTTGCTTTTTTATCTTACTTAGTTATTGCAAAAATTTGATAATCTCCACCAGCTTATCCTCAATGTGGCGAATGACCAGCTTTTCGGCTTGGCTTTGTTTTTCAAAATCAAGGTTGATTTGGTGTTCTGCCAATTTTTCTTTGATGAGCTTAAAGTAGATGTCAATCATCGTGGTGTCGGTTGGTTCTTGGATGGTTTCATCTTGCTTGGTGCTTGCCTGAGCAATCAAGGCGTATTTCTTTAAACAAACATTCAATTCATCAAGATTTTGGATTTCAAAGTTTTCAATCACTTCATTGCACTCATCATCTTCCCAAACCGTCAAAAACATCTGCTTGTCAGTAACTTTACCAATCATCAAATAACAATTGACACCCCGAAACCAAAGCACACCATCGTCCATCTCGCAGTCAAAATCTACCACACCATACTCTTGGATAAAATTTGAAACCGTTTTAATGTCTAACATCACATTTACCTTTAACTTGTTGATTTATAAGGCACATACTGCCGTACTCATAGGGCGTAGTCCAGTCTTTTTGCAATGAATTTCCACTTTTTAAAACTTAACCAAAATATTATCCTCATAGCCAATTTGTGCGTTAATGCGAGCATTGATAACAATCCGCTCAAAGCCTCCAACCCTTTGCCAAGTGGGTGGCTCGTACTGCTCTACATAAGCCATATAATCCATCAACTCGCTTTTGGTAGAGCTAAAAAAGATAAAAGGTGGACGCACAAACTGCATAAGCCTTAAAAACTTCGTCATACCAAAATAGCCATGCTTGGCATAAGCCCCTTGTGCGGTACATAGATAAGGTGGGTCAAGCAACAGTAAACAATTTGGGGTGTCTTGGTATTTTTGTAACAGCTTTTCAAAATCTAGGCATTCAAGGATAAGCCCGTCAAGATAGCCATCTGCATTTGGATAATCAGTTTTGACAATGCGGTTGTAAAAGGTACTTTCGGCTAAAAATTCGTCCAAATTAGCAACTTGACGACCGCTAAACAACAGCCAACCTGCCAAGGTTTGCACATCAACAAAAGCCCCGTTGTCGGCACTTTTACGGATATGGTCTAGGACTTTGGCTTTGGCGGTGTTTGATAATTTCACGCTTCTTGGCTCGTCTTTTAAGATTTCAAACAGCTCTTGGCGTAAGCGATTGGTGGTGGGAATATGAGCCAAACGCTCGGCATAACCATCAAAGTCGTTATAAATGACGGTAGCTTTGGGCAAGATACGCTTGGCATTGTGAGCAAGTAGTCCAGAACCGCCGAAGACATCAAGCACTGCAAAGCCTTCGCCGTCATTTGGGACATTATCTTTTAAGATTTTTTCAAAGTGCCTTAAAAACATTCGCTTTTGCCCTGTGGAATGGCAAGGGAGCGGTTTTTTGGTGTTTGGTAGAAAGTGAATTGAGTGTCATAAACTTATCCTTTTAAAGTTAAAGGCGTTCAGGACACTCAAAGCGTTTGGATTGTTGGGATTTGGGTTAGGTTAGGAATAAAAAGCTGTCATCAAGTGGCTTGCGATAAATTGTGCGACTTGCGGACAGACGGCGTTTCCCGCAGCCCTAGCCTTACAAGCGTTGGTCTCATCCAATCCTTTGCAAAGCCCATCATCGACAGTCGTTCGCTCCCTGATAGCCATCTGACCCCATCCGTGGGCGACAGCGATGATATCGGCACAATTGATGTTGATGGCTGATGAGCCGACCCCTGCCAGTAGCGTATGGTGTGCATCCGCCCAGCTCGATTGCGATTCAGTCTTGCCAGAAATGCGTTCCACTGACCCCAAGTCAGCCATAAGGCTAAATGGTGGGTATTCTCCAAGACCTGCGACCAAGAATACTCTAAGGCGTTTTTGGGGGACTCCGAAATAACGGCTGTCCAGCACTCGCCAAAATCCCACATACCCGCATTGGGCAAGCGTTTCAATGACTGTTTGTAGGTCTTTGCCATCGTTGGAATTGATGAGACCTGTGACATTTTCAAGCACAACAAATCTTGGCTTAATTGCTTGGATAATACCGACAGCATCAAAGAACAAGCCTGTCCGCTGTCCGTGAAGTCCTGCTCTTTTGCCTGCCATTGACACATCTTGACAGGGGAAACCGCCGATGATGACATCGACACTTCCGCCATTTGGCAAGACTTGGAGTTTTGGCAAGCAGTCTCTAACATCGTCAAATTGCTTGGCGTGGGGGAAACGGTCTGACAAAACCGCTCGACAAATGGGGTCAATCTCCACTTGCCAACCGGTGTGAAAACCTGCGTTTTCAAATCCCAAGTCAAATCCGCCAATGCCAGCAAAGAGACTGCCGACACTGGGTTTGGATTTTGAGGATTGTTTTGGGTTAGGGGCGGATTGGGTTGGCTGGGGGTTGTTTTGAGCATTCATAGGCTTCCTTATTTAAAGGGTTATGATGCTCGTGGCATTCTTTGGTTTGTGTGTTAATTTGATTTAAAGTTTTGCAACGAGGGCATTTGATGGCAAAATTGCCTGTGCCAATGGCTAAAAGTTTTTTGCAATTTGTGCAATGCTGTTTCATTTTTTGCGTAATCCTATGGATTTTGTGGTAAAATAACACCGCTTAGCTAAGCAGGCGGTTCTTTGGGCTTACGCACTCACACTGCGTGGCTGGTATGGCGGTGGTCGCACACCGTCATACCGACCGTCTTTTCTTTTTTATCGTTTAATCTAAATCATCTTAACCTCCTTGCAAGCCTTGCAAATACACAGTTTTGCCGTTTCGTTTGGTGGCGGTTAAGATTTGATTTCTTTGACCTTTGCCGTCTTTTTTAAAGCCCAAATGCACCCATGCTCCATCACCTCTTTCTGGAAATTCCAAAATCAGCTGGTCAAAGGCAATCAAGCCCTTGTCTCGCATTTGGATGATTTCTTTGGCAAAAGCCACAGATGTAAAGCCTGTGGCATCACAATCCGCCGCCAGTCCAAAGCGATGAGCGGAAGTTTTTAAACCACCAACCAGTTTATTGACCTTTTCGCTACGAAAGCAAGAAGTTACGATGATGAATATGGGCTTTTGGTATTTGTCATTGAGATAAGCACGCACCTTTTCAAGCTGATGAGCGGTATAAGTGATATTGGCAAGATCGCTTTGGCTTGGGGTATTGGCGACCCCGTGCCGTCTGGCGGTTTCGCTTCTTGTCAGCTCACGGTAGCTAAAATGTGGCGTGATTTGGGTTAGGTGGTTACTTGGATTTGGCATTGATTTCTCCTAAATAAGACCAAAATTAGTTATCCAAAATGGATAAATGGCGAACAATCTCAGCAAGTTGGTTAGGGCTAAACCGAAAGCCTTGGTTTGAACCAAAGATGGCGTTATAGCACCACTCAGAACAAAAGAATTTATCTGCGTTTTGTGGTAGTCCTGCCACACAGCCCAACGCTCCCAAAAGGTCATAATCCGAGCCGTGATTTTGTCGGTAATAACGGGTAATTTGTTCGGGCGAAATGCCATCAAGGGCGATTAAGTCCCATTTATCAGGATTTAAGGGCATTATTTTGGTGCGGACACCACCTTCACGCACACTTGATGAATAGCATTCATAACGACCGTCAGGCAAGGCAATGGCAATCTCACAATGGCTGTATTTGCCACGAGTAAAAAAGCGAGTGATGCCATCGCATAGTCGGTGAGCGAGCTTATCGCCACGCCCACGGTAACAGGCAAGATAGACTTTATTCATTGGTTGCTCCTTGTTCATAAATAGCTGTCCAGCCCTTTGAATAATCGTATTCCAAGGGATTTTGTGCCTGCAACATTGCCAAACGGTGCTTTTCAGCATTGGCAAAGTCGGCTTGTTCGGCTTGCAGAATCGTCATCGCAAGCTCGGTCAAAAGTGCTTTGGTCATCGGCACAAAGCTGTTATCCATCGTTTTCCATGTCAAATCAGGCGGCAGCTCGGGCAAAATCTGCAAAGCCAAGTACTGCGTGCGAGAGCTGTCGTCCGTATGAAACCACTTTTTGACCGATTTGACATAAACCCCGCCACGAGTGATGGTGTGGCGTTTTTGTTTGATGGCTTCCCATGCATCTTGCTGTGCTTGGTTTTTATCAATAGATAACACCCACTTACCATTGATATATTGATGATAAATAGATGGTCGTTTAATGGCAGATAAATCCGCTAAGATGTGATAACCATCATTGATTTGTTCTAATAGCTTGGTGTGTTCATCTTTTGAGATTTCTACTAAATCATCAGGTAAGTCATGATATTCAAAACTGGTATCATAAAATGTTTGCTTACTTGGGCTAAACTTTATCATGTTAGTATCCTATTGCTAAAATAAAGAGAGTGTAATCATCTGTGGTCGTACTCGTGTTTATTACTTTTTTAAATATGCATTTGAGTATCCAATTGTGTTGTGTCCAAACAATATCTGCGATATAGCTACTGGCAGAGATATTGGGTTTGGCTACAAAGGCGTTTGTGCTTACCACTTTATTGGGAAACTGCACTGGCATTGTATAGGTATGCTCCAAAGAATCTAAGTTGTGGAGTCTGACATTTTTTGACACCCATTGGATAATCGTGCCATCTGGAAATTTCAAATAACCATTATCAGAGCGTAGTGATTGCACATTAAAATTAAAAGGAATGGTAATGTCTCTTGTGCCGTCAAATGCCACACCGTTGATGGTGCGTGGGGTTCTTAGTTTGGTTGCGGTAGCGGCGTTTTCTGTTTTACCCAGCTTGGTATCGTTTAGCACTTTACCTTGTGCGGCTGATAGTGATTGATCTGTCGCAGTCGATGATAAGGTGTTGTTGATTGTGCCATCGGTACGCATCCAGTCGGACCAGGTATTGTTTCTACTGTTGCGATAGCGTTCATAGGTCTCATTACTGTAATGCTTCTTAAAAATCTGTCTGCACCAGTTAGCGTTGCTATTGCCCCCTGCAATGACAATCAGATGACCGCTTGCGGACGGGACTGGTGCATTAGACATACTGCCTGATGAATTAAAGCTATAAATACCGTCATCTGTATAAGTGTCAAGGTCTCCTGTTGCTGTCTGCACCCGAAAATCTGTGATGCCATAGCCTACAAGCGTTGTTGGTTTGCTATCAATCTCTCTCCAATTGTGGCGGTGGTCAGCAGCTGCTTTGGTGTCATCAAAAATGGTAATATTGGCTGTACCATCAAACGCCACACCGTTAATGGTGCGTGCGGTTCTTAGTTTGGTTGCGGTAGCGGCGTTTTCTGTTTTACCCAGCTTGGTATCGTTTAGCACTTTACCTTGTGCGGCTGATAGTGATTGATCTGTCGCAGTCGATGATAAGGTGTTGTTGATTGTGCCATCGGTACGCATCCAGTCGGACCAGGTATTGTTTCTACTGTTGCGATAGCGTTCATAGGTCTCATTACTGTAATGCTTCTTAAAAATCTGTCTGCACCAGTTAGCGTTGCTATTGCCCCCTGCAATGACAATCAGATGACCGCTTGCGGACGGGACTGGTGCATTAGACATACTGCCTGATGAATTAAAGCTATAAATACCGTCATCTGTATAAGTGTCAAGGTCTCCTGTTGCTGTCTGCACCCGAAAATCTGTGATGCCATAGCCTACAAGCGTTGTTGGTTTGCTATCAATCTCTCTCCAATTGTGGCGGTGGTCAGCAGCTGCTTTGGTGTCATCAAAAATGGTAATATTGGCTGTACCATCAAACGCCACACCGTTAATGGTGCGTGCGGTTCTTAGTTTGGTTGCGGTAGCGGCGTTTTCTGTTTTACCCAGCTTGGTATCGTTTAGCACTTTACCTTGTGCGGCTGATAGCGGTTTGACCGTATCGGTGCTTGTTAGCGTATTGATGACTTCGTTGTGATTGATAAAATTATCCTGAGTCCATTTTTTGGTTGCATACACCAATGAATCATCTAGTGTAACGGTGACAACAGAAGCATTCTCTGCTGCGATGATGATGCGAATTGACATTTCACGAGTCACGCCATCATCTTGAGCAGGTTTGTAGGTTGCCGGAAATGAGCCGACAGCGATGAGCGTGCTGTCTGCATACAGCCCAATTTCTCGCACCGTATAGCCACCTGAGTCTGATGGAATAATGGCATTGATCTCAATCCAGTTGGCATTGGTTGGGTGGCGTTCGACACTATTGACGGCGATGCGATGGCGTTCATGCACCAGCTTAGTCTGCGTGGCGGTGGGTGTGATGTTTACATTGTTGCTATCGCCAACTGCCAAATGTGTGATATTGATACTTTCGTTTGAAGCGGCAGCGATGGCAAAGAGTGCTTTGCCATTGTTTGTCATGATTGTGTGATGGTTACTCATGTGCTCTCCTTTGGATAAACAATAATTTCATCGGCTGCCTGCATCACGACTGCCAGATACACATCGATGCGTGGGTTGAGTGTGATGGCAAGATTGGCAAGATGGCGACTGACTGGCTTGGCATCATTGACAAGTCTGTTAATCTCAACATAGACCGCTTCAGACAGCTCTCGTCCATAAGTGGATAGTTCTAGTGTGAATGAGCCAGCTGGTAGTGGTGGTTCTGTTTGCCACCACTCAACAAACTTTGCTTCATAACCAAAATCCGCCAAAATCCGCCGCACAGCGGCTCGTGTGCCTTTGAGCTGATGGTTGTAAAAAGATTTTTTAATCAGCTCTCGTTTTAGAGACGATTGCCAATCACTATCCCAGCTATCCACCGAGTATTGCCATGCGAGCAGTCCCAAAAATTCATCATCAACTTCATCAATGCGGTTTAGCGTATCGATATTGACATCAAGAAGGGTATTGTCTGCAAGTGTGTCAGTAATCTTATGCTCAAATTGCGTGGCGTTTGGTGGCAACAGATGATTTGGGCGTATCATTCAATACCTCCGATGGTAATGTTGATGGATTCACAATACGCCGCTTGCAATGCGTTGATGCTAATATCAGCTTTTGGTTCAATCAGCTCAATGCGTGCCACGCCATCAATGTGTAGGCAGTGATGAATGGCGGTGAGTCGTACTGAGCGGCCGATGCGGTTTTTGGCGTGCGTGTATGCTTGGGTTTTTGCGGTAGCGGTAGCAAGCACGGTGGTAGCTTCTGGGTCTTTGTCGATGTATAGTTTCGCCTCGATACGGTATCTGTGTATTTGTGCTGATTGTACGCTCACACGGTCAGCAATGGGGCGTACATTTTCGGCATTGACTGCATTGGCAACGATATTGACAAGCTCATCAGAAGCTTCACCTGTTTCGCTGTCGGTCTGTAAAATGGCAATATTAACCACAGCAGGGCTTGGGCTGGTTACTGCCACATCAGCAACACGACCATCGGCGGATAGTGCATGGTATTGATACGCAGCTTCTGGACCTGCGACAGACAGACGATCAAAGGCACGCTGAACACGAGAGCGGAACACTTCATCTGATTCATAGACGGCGGGACTGTCTTCAGTCGCTGGTGAGATCAGCAGGCGAATAACATTGAAATTAGCAGCGATGTGGTCAAGATCCGACCCTGTTGCATAAGCCAAAAGACAGGAGCGAGCGACAGTATTGATGCGATTGCGCAAGATAAGCTCACGATACGCATTTTCTTCCACAAACTTGGTTAATGGTTCGGACTCACGAGATAAAATCGCACGGATATTATCCTGCTCTTGCCCATAAAAACGAGCGATGAGAGCCTGTTTGCGACTCTCCAGAATCGTTTCATAGTTAAGCACTTCAATCATGTCTGGTTTGGCAAGCGTACTAAAATCCACACTCATATCTTATTTTCCTTAGAATCTTAGGCTGACATCTAGCACACCATCGCCACCAAGCTCGTTGAAGTGTGCGTATAGTTGTACTTCTAGTACGCCTTGGTCGATTTGACCGATACTGATGGACTCAATGATGACACGGTTTTCCCACCTTAAAATCGCACTATAAATCGCCGAATAGCACTGCAAAATCAACACATCATCAATCGGACGATCAATGAGTTCTGGCAACAGTGAGCCATATTCACGACGCATGACACGGCTACCAATGGGCGTGGTCAATATATCGCCGATGGATTGGCGAATTTGATTGATGTAGCTGATGACTTTACCGTTATCTTTGCTGATCATGGCATCGCTCCTGATGTCATCGCACCATCTCCTTGTTCACGGTGTTTGTGGTTTTGTAGGCTGATATTGCCAGCAATGACATCGCCTGTCGCTGTTACTGCACCGTTGATGGTTGCACCGCCACCGCCTGCTGTGCCACCAGCCAGACTACCAGAGATGGTCAGGTTGCCATTGATTTTTGTGTTGCCATTGATGGTTGCACCACCATTGGCGTTGATGGTTACGCCACCATTGGCGGTAATGACGGCTGTGCCACCATTGGGCAAAATCACATCTAGTGCGTGCGTTTTGGTGTCATAAGTGATGGTACAACCGTCTTCAAAATGCCGTGTTTTAATGTTTGGTTGGTTGCTTGGGGCAGGGTGCTTATCATGATAAATGCCTGTCAGTACAACCGCTTGCATCATCTCACCACTAGGGGCGAAGATAAGCACCTGCTCACCCACTGTGGGAGCATCCCAAGTTCTATCTGTGCCAGCTCGGGCGGTGATCCATGGTAGTGGGGCGGTAATGATGCCTGCACAATCGACAGTACAGCGTGCATCGGTGTGGTCCACACTGGCGACAGTGCCAAGTCGGATCAGATTCTCAAGTCGTCTTATGATATCGTGCATGGATTGAATTCCCCATTAAAGTTGGTTTTATATTACCAATCGTCATGAAGAGATTGGCATTTTTGGTGTTGTAGATTGCGGTTTTACAACACAAGCAGAGCGATTTTTGCTGTGCTTGTGGGTATGCTAGAGATGTTTTGATTTTGACCACCAAGGAGTCTATATGACCGATTACCACCATGGCGTCAAAGTGCTTGAGATTAACGAAGGCACACGCCCAATCAGAACCGTATCCACCGCGGTTATCGGACTGATTGGCACAGCATCAGATGCAGACGCCCAATTTTTCCCAGAAAATACTCCGGTGTTGATTACCAATATCCAGTCCGCCATTGGCAAGGCTGGAAAAGAAGGGACGCTTGCTAAGTCTCTACAAGCCATCGCCGACCAAACCAATGCGATGACAGTCGTGGTGCGTGTGCCCTATCATGAAGACGAGTCCGCTCAGACATCTGCGATTGTCGGCACGACCGAAAACGGCGTTTACACAGGCATGAAAGCGTTGTTGACCGCTGAAGCAAAATTGGGCATCAAGCCACGCATTTTAGGTGTTCCTGATTTAGATACGCCAGCGGTAGCAACGGCACTAGGTGCGATTGCCCAGCAGCTTAGAGCATTTGCTTATGTATCGGCACATGGTGCCAACACCAAAGAAGAGGCCAAAGCCTACCGAGACACGCACGGTAGTCGTGAGATGATGGTGATTTGGCCAAGCTTTCTGGCGTGGGACACCACCAAGAATACCAATGTGCCTGCTCCTGCGGTGGCTTATGCGTTGGGACTAAGAGCCAAACTTGATCAAGAGGTTGGTTGGCATAAGACCCTATCTAATGTGCCTGTCAATGGCGTAACTGGCATTTCAAAAGATGTCTATTTTCAGTTGCAATCATCAGCGACAGATGCAGGATATCTCAACGAAAACGAGGTAACCACACTGATTCAGCGAGACGGTTTTAGATTTTGGGGTTCTCGCACTTGTTCGGGCGATCCGCTATTTGCCTTTGAAAATTACACTCGCACGGCCCAAGTGCTTGCCGACACCATTACCGAAGCTCATATGTGGGCAGTGGATAAGCCACTACACCCAAGTCTTATCCGAGATATTATCGAAGGCATTAACGCCAAATTCCGTGACTTAAAAGCACAAGGCTACATCATTGACGGCTCATGCTGGTATGACCCAGAACTAAACGGCAAAGATACGCTCAAAGACGGTCATCTGCGTATTGATTATGACTATACGCCAGTGCCACCGCTGGAGAATTTGACTTTGCGTCAGCGTATCACTGACAGCTATCTGGCTGAGTTGGTCGCTCGTGTGAATGCGTAAAAAAGGAGATAAAAAATGGCATTACCCAAAAAATTAAAACTGATGAATCTTTTTAATGATGGCAACAGCTATCTTGGTCAGACGGGCGAAGTAACCTTGCCAAAACTTGGGAGAAAACTTGAAGACTGGCGTGGCGGTGGTATGAACGGCTCGGTCAAGGTGGATTTGGGTCTATCCGATGACATGACAGAATTTGAATGGAAGCTAGGCGGTATTGATAAGATTGTATTGGAACAATTCGGCTCGCCGACTGTATCTGGCGTGCCATTGCGTTTTGCAGGGTCTTATCAGCAAGACGACACAGGCGAAACCACCGCTGTGGAGATTGTGGTGCGTGGTCGCCATGAGGAGATTAACCTAGGCTCAGCCCAATCAGGCGAAGACACCGAGGTTGCCATTAAGACTATCTGGAGCTACTACAAGCTCACCATTGATGGCAAGGTCGTTATTGAGATTGATATCCCAAATATGATCGAGAAAGTCAATGGTAAAGATATGCTAGCAGCGCACCGCAAAAATATCGGTGCTTAAATTGAATTCACTTTTCACCAAAAAATAAGGATTAATCATGAATACCAAACAAATCACCCTAGCCCATGGCGTTAAACTTGGTGACAACACCATCACTGATATCACCATTACCAAGCCATTCGTCAGCCATCTAAAAGGCATCAGCCTTACCAAGCTGTTTAATTTTGAGGCTGAAGAGCTATTAAAACTTATCCCCCGTGTTACCACGCCAAGCATTCCACAGCCTGCCCTTGAACGCATGGAAATCAGCGATTTTATGGAGTTGGTCGGTGAGGTTTTGGGTTTTTTGGCGGACGAGAACACGGCTACCCCAAGCGAGTAGAAGAGGTGATTGCCAATCTGGCGGTGGTCTTTGGCTGGACGCTGTCAGATTGTGCAGACTTTACGCTTGATGAGCTGATGAGCTGGAATATTCTGGCGGTAGAGCGTCATCAGGTATCTTAAAAAACCCCCGCCAATCGGCGGGGTTTTGTGGTAAGGGGTTAAAAAAACAGGGTGTAAACAATGGCAGAAATACCCAAAACTTTAAGCAGGCTAAATGTTGAGCGTTTTTTGGCACGCTTAGCACTTTGTTCAGCCCACAATTGGCGTTTTTTTCCCCATCTTGTAAGCATTTGTCCGCTTTGGCAATCAGCTTTAGCGTGTCTTCCATTTGTTTTTGGCGGGCGATTTCTTCTGGGTGTAGTTGTTTTTTGAGAAGTTTGTCAAGTCTATCGGTCATCGTAAGCCCCCTAAGTTTGTTTTATCTTACCATTGTTTGAGTGAAAGTCAAGGATTGTAATGAGTGTATTATTTTTAAATATCAATTTTAAAGGCAATGACCAGCTTTCATCTGCTGTGAAGAAAATCAATACATCTGCCAAAAAGCTGACAAGTCAACTCAACGATACTCAAAAGAAGCTGACACAGCTTAGTAAGTTTCAGCTTGAGAATGACACATTCATCAAGCTTAAGGCGGATTTTGAACAAAACAGCCAAGCCTTAGACAACCACCGAAAAAAAGTAGCCGCCTTGCAACAACAGCTGTCCAAAGGCGGTGGCAAGCAGTTGGCACAAGAGCTAAAAAAAGCCGAATCAGAAACCAAAAAATTAGAAAATGCTGTCAGTCAAGGTAAAAGTAAACTTTTAGCCTATCGTCAAGAGTTAAATCAAGCAGGGTATCAAGGAAAAAGTTTTGCTGATGTGCAAAAAATCATAAAACGCAATGTTAATCGGGTATCTTTAGCACTTGAAAACCAAATATCTAAACAAAAAAGGCTAGAAAAAGCCGAACAGCGGTATGACAAAGCCAAAAATCTTTCTAATGGACTAAAAAACGCATCGGCAACCACCTTTGGTTGGGCTGCTAAAACAGGTATTGCATTGGCGATACCCACCAAACTTGCCATTGATGTTGAACAATCTATGGCAGATGTCGCCAAAGTGGTTGATGGGCTGAAGATTAATGGCAAGGTTACCCAAGAATATCATCAGTTTGAAGCACAGATGACTCAGATGTCAAACCGTCTGGGTAAGCGTTTTTTTGATGTTGCTGCCATTGTTGCAGGTGGTGCTCAAGGTGGTATTGCCAAAAATGAGCTGATGCAGTTTGCTGAATCTGCCTCCAAAATTTCGGTGGCGTGGGATATGGCAGCAGGGGACGTGGGGCAATCTCTTGCAGAGCTGCGTTCTACGCTTACGCTGTCGCAGAATGATGTGGAGCATCTAGCCGACCAAATCAACTATCTGGGCAACAACTCAACCAACAACGCCACCCATATCCTAGAAGTGGTACAAAGAGTTAGTTCGGTCGGTGCTGCTGCTGGTGTCTCTGGCGAGCTGATCGCAGCAATGGGAGCGTCATTGTCCGGCATCGACCCATCATCTGCCAGTACAGGTCTAAAAAACATCATCAAATCACTCACCAAAGGAGATTCTGCAACCAAATCTCAAAAAAAGGCTTGGTTGGCTTTGGGGACGACTGCCGAAAAAATGGCGGTAGATATGCTCAAAGATCCAGAAAAAGCCATCAAAAAATATCTTGAGATGCTTGGCAGACTGCCTAAAGAGCAGCGTTTGGCATATGCCGGTATGATCAGTGGCGATGAAGCCTTGCCTGTGCTAGCACAGATGATGAACAATCCTACCAAATTTCAAAGTTATGCATCCGACCTAAAAGATAACAATAAAGTCGGTGGCTCGGTTGATACCGAATATGATTCTGCTGTCTCAACGACGGCTTTTAGGATTGAACAGGCTAAGGTGAAGATGCAAAACTTCGGCAAGGATTTTGGCAAGCATTTGTTGCCAATCTTGGCGGACCTTGCAGATCGTGTCTCAACCGTGATGGATAAGATAAGCGAATTGGCAAGCACTCACCCAAATATCTTTGAAGGTTTAGCAAAGGCGGCAGCGGCAGCGGTAGCACTTTTGGGGGCATTGGCACTGTTAGCAGGGACGGCAAGTTTGGTTCTTATGCCATTTTTTTCGCTGAATCTATTTTTGGCGAATTTATCTGGGGGCGCGGTAACACTAGGGACAATTTTTGCTAAATTTGCCATTATTTTAAAGCCTTTGTCAGGGGTGTTTGGCTTTGTCAAAACCGCCATTTTTGGGGTGGGCAAGGCGTTTTTGACACTAGGCAGACTCATGCTGACCAACCCCATCATCGCCATCATGGCAGCGATTGCGGTGGCGGCTTATCTCATCTATGCCAATTGGGATAAGGTTGTAGGAGCGGTCGCTGGTGCGGTCAATGTATTTAAGAGTATTGTTAGTACGATTGACGATATCTTTACCCAAAATCCTATTTTAAATTTTATCATCCCCATCATTGGCATACCACGCATGATTATTGCCAACTGGGATAGCATCAGCACCTTTTTTAGTACGCTTTGGGGCGATATTCAGACGACCGCCAAGAGTGCTTGGAATGGCTTGGTTGATATTTTCCGTAACAATGCGATTTTAGACGCCTTCAAGTCGGCATTTCATACCGCCATGGATTTTCTATCAGGCTTGGTCGAGTCAATGCGTAACATTGGGTCGAACATCTATGCCAATTGGGATAAGGTTGTAGGAGCGGTCGCTGGTGCGGTCAATGTATTTAAGAGTATTGTTAGTACGATTGACGATATCTTTACCCAAAATCCTATTTTAAATTTTATCATCCCCATCATTGGCATACCACGCATGATTATTGCCAACTGGGATAGCATCAGCACCTTTTTTAGTACGCTTTGGGGCGATATTCAGACGACCGCCAAGAGTGCTTGGAATGGCTTGGTTGATATTTTCCGTAACAATGCGATTTTAGACGCCTTCAAGTCGGCATTTCATACCGCCATGGATTTTCTATCAGGCTTGGTCGAGTCAATGCGTAACATTGGGTCGAACATCATTGATGGTCTGATTGCTGGTATTAAGGCAGGATTTGAGCGACTAAAAGGCTTATGGCAGAAAGTCAATTCATACATGCCAAACTTTTCACGAAAAAGCATGGACATTCACAGTCCAAGTCGTGTCATGCGTACAATCGGTGGTCATATCATGGACGGCATGACAGTGGGGATTGAACGCCGATTTGCGACACTCAAAAAGACCTATGGGACGGTAATGGATTATCTTGGTAGTCCAAACACCGCCCATCCTGCCATCAAAATGGTGCAAACCGTGGGTAAGTCGCTCGGCTCGGACAATGCCACTGGCGATTTGGTGCGTATGGTTGCACCAAAATTGAGCACAAATCCTCTGGTTGGTATGGCATTAGACCATCTGCCTAAGCTCATGAGTCGCAATAACGCTCAGATGCCAAAGCCTGCTCATGTGACACCCATCAAATCTGCCAATGCAGTTACCATGGGGGCTGGCACATCATCAGCGGGCGTATCGCATACCAGCACAAGCAACATTACAATCAATATCCAAGCAACATCTGGCATGGATACTCACGCCTTAGCCAGACAGGTGCGAGATGAGCTAGAGCGGTACGAGCAAGCCAAAGCCGCCAAGCACCGTGCCAGATTAACCGATTAACCGCAATTAGGAGATGAAATTATGATGATGATTATTGGCATGTTCGTATTTTGTATCAGCACCGCTGCTTATCAACAGCTTGTCCAAAAGACCGAATGGCGACACGCATCGAACAGCCGTATCGGTACATTGCCAGCGTATCAGTTTTTGGGGCGTGGCGAAAACAATATGACGCTATCAGGCTCTATCGTCCCTGAATTTGGCAATCAAAAATCACTGATTCAATTATCCGAAATGGCAGACAAGGGCAAAGCCTACCCACTCATTTGTGGCAATGGGCGGGTGTGGGGTCAATATGTGATTGAATCCATCAGTGAGACGCACAGCATATTCTTCAAAAATGGCACGGCAAGAAAAGTGGAGTTTACCATCGAGTTAAAACAAATCAGCACACCAAAAACCTTTAAGGATAACACCCTGCGTGCGGTCGGTGGTGCAGCATTGCAGACGGCTGCCACTTATGGCGTGGATACCAGCAAGGTGATTGGTATGGCAGATGATTATGGGCTTGATATTGGTCAAAGTCAAATCTAGATAAGGAAAACAGCATGAATCCGATAGCGAACTTACGCATTGATGCACTCAAACAGCAGGGAAAAACCGTTCTACAAGCGGGGGCAGACTTTGCCACACTAGCAAGCGATCGTATGTCTGATATGCTAGAGCGTAGTTATCCACAACCGCTTTGGTCTGTATTAGTGAATGGACAAAGTATGACAGATGGCATTCATTCACGGCTCATCAGCTTGACGCTGACAGACAACAGGGGGCTTTTGGCAGATACGCTAGAAATTAGCCTATCTGATCACGACGGCACACTTGCCATTCCGCCAAAAGGGGCGTTGATTGAGCTTTATTTGGGCTGGCATACAACAGCCATGGTCTATAAAGGCTCTTTTATTGTCAATGAAATCACCCATCAAGGCACACCAGACACCCTAAGCATCCGAGCCATGTCAGCTGACCTAAAAGAGACAATCAGACAAAAAAAAGAACGCAGTTTTGCAAAAACCACGCTGGATAAAATCGTCCAAAAAATCGCACATGAACATAACTTGACCGCCAAAATCCACCCAGACCTTGCCAAAAAAGACATTTATCATCTTGACCAAAACGAATCAGACATTAGTCTTTTAACACGGCTTGCCACAGAGTTTGATGCCACCGCAATGGTCAAAGATGACATTTTACTGATGATGCCACTTGGCGTGCATGAGAGCGTATCAGGCGAGCCACTGCCTACGATGGTCATCACACGCACACTAGGCGACCGCCACAGATATACTGAGAATGCAGACAGCATATCAGGCGTACGAGCTCATTTTTATGATATCGCCAAAAAAGACAAAGTACCGGTGCTGGTCGGCACAGAAGATGACAGCGTGCATGAGATACGCTATGTGCATCGAGACAAAAAGAGTGCCACCAATGCAGCGTTGGCGGTTTATAAGCGAGCACGCCGAGACACCGCACGACTCAGCTACAAGCTGGCACACGGAGAACCCTTACTCATGCCACAGATGCCGGCGATGGTGATTGGCATTAAAGATAGTATTGATGCGATGGATTGGACGCTGACGAATGTCGTGCATCATCTAGATGATGGGGGTTATACCTGTAGCATTGAATGCGAGCGTCTGCTGGCTGAGCATGATGAAGCCAATCCACCGATTACTATCGGTCGAAAAACCAAGCCCAAAAACCCAAAATCTAAACAGGGGCGAAAAGCGCGAGAGCAGAAAAAACAAGCTCGCGCCAAAGCCAAAAAATAGCCATTTTTCCCCTTAGTTCTTAATCATCGGTGGTATAATTAACAAAAAAATAAGGAGCTAAATCATGTCTTGGATCTGTCCACATTGCAAACAAAAAACCATCCGCATTCGCACCAGTCGCAACGAACACATTTTGCTGCGCCGCCTCTGGGTGCAGTGCCAAAACCTATCCTGTGGCTGGGCAGGCACATACAACTGCGAATGCGATGGCGAGCTGTCGCCATCTGCCACCCCAGACCCTGCCATCAAATTACCGCAGGGCAGACGACCACCCAGTAATGACAGCACACCAGATATGTTCGATGAGTTGGCAGAGTGGGCTTAGGTCTGCCATTCTTTCTTATCGTTGATATGCTCGCCCAATGAAAGCATAGGCTTCATCGGTGATGACTTGGCGGTCGTATTTGCCATGATGAGCCATTCGCTGTTCAGCCAAGGCATCATAAACCAGTGCCCTTGAACGCTTGAGATTGGCTAGCGTTTGCCCTGCTCGGGTGATGACAGATGAGATGGCATCTAGGTCTTCACACAGACGCTCGTATTCTATCATGCCCACAGTACGCCAAAAGGCATTATTCCTAGCGTGTGTGTCGTCATGGCTACCACTTAGCGTCAGACGATGCACATACTCTACCGCCTTTGGTAAGTCATCAAGGGCAATCTCATCAATACCACCAACGCCCATATACTGATGCACCATACGATAGGCTTCATCATACCCCAAGCCTTTTTTACCGACAAGGGCAGAAATGGCTTGGCGTAGGGCGGTGCGGTCGTCGGTGGTGGTTTTGGCTAGGCAAGGAATCGCTCCTGTATTAAGAGCCTTAAACGCTCGGATTACCATTAGATTAAATTTGGCACTAATCCACATCGCATAGGCACAGACCAGTTCTTCACAAGCATAAGTACCACTTTTTGCACCGTCTGAACGGTTGCCCTTAATGGTATGGTAAGCCACTTTGTTTTCAAGCTCAATTTCTGAAATCAAGTCTTGCGTTTGCTGATTGCGTAAAAAGCGACTCGGCTCGTGTTTTGGTTCGTTACCACTTGCTTTATGTAGGTCAGTTAGAGAGAAAAAGCCGTTTTTGTCTTGGCTGATGGTGTGATTTGAGATGACTAGATTTGTCATAGTGATACCTTTGAGTTTAGTTAGTGAATATTACCCAATAGGGTAACGGGTCTCAACTACCGCTCAAAGACGGCTGGGGCTATTTCCTTTGCAGGTATTGTATTTACCCCTATCAACCCGTCATAAGACGAATTTTGTTTTGATTTTGAGTAAACCCCAAATTTGGGTATTACTTTTTTATCAAATTTTAGGTACAAAAAAATCACAATGACGGAGTGATGTTTGACCGCTTTGAGTTTAGTAGTGGGCATATCATAGCCCACTGATTGCCCTTTGTCAAGCCTTAATCGCTAGGATAATTTCTGGTAGTTTCCATACAAAAATCATCATCGCAAGCACCAGCATCAGCCCTATTAAAGCAAGGCAAGTTTTGATTAAGCCGTGTTCTTTTAGAGATTTGGTTGTCATTTCAATAACCTTTGCAATAAAATCAATCATTTGTTATAATGCCTACTGTAAACCGTTTGATTAAAAACGCCCAGAGCCTGCCAGCTTTGGGCGTTTTGCTTGTTGGCTATTATGTCGATGAATGGCGTGGGGGTAAATGGTGGGGTGTTGTAGATGGGGGATTTACAACAAAAGGCTTTGGCAATAAAAAAGCCAAATAATTCACGCAGTTACGGCATAAATTACTTGACTTTATATACTATCTAGGATATAATACAAACAACAAGGCAAGGGGTAGGAGCCTTGCCTTGTAGGTTAATTCGCTGACCTGTTAAGCAAAACCAGCGACAACCTGTAAGGAGAAACGAGATGAAAGTTCTGGTAAAACTTCTGATCGTTGTGGTCTTGGTAATGATTAGTACTCCAGCGTACTAATACCAAGTGCCTAAGGGTTTAACCTACGGCAGGGCGGCTGGAAACACCGCCCACCCCTTACATTACTGATTATACTACCATAAGGAGTTTGTCATGTCAAACTATGCCAACACCGAATACACCAAGCGAGCCAAAGCCAATTACAACGCCAAGGCTCTGCGTTCCACCACCGTGCAGTTCATGCCAAAAGACCAAGAGGCTCTAGATGCATTGGATAGACTGGTTGAGCATTATGGCTCTGTCGCCAAAGCCGTCAAAGTCGCTCTACTTGCCCACGACCAAGCCTTAAACCAATAATCATATCTTAAAACACATCAAACCGCCTATTGTTGGCGGTTTTTTTATTATGCACCCATCGTATATAAGCACCATTTGCGTTATATTGCACGATATACCTGTCTGCACCCTAGGTATATCCTAATTATTTAAAGCTCAATATGAGCTATTACACGGCAGTACAGACGCATTTCCTCCATGATGCCGTGCAATTGCCCTCGTCGCTGCGGTTTTTTAATCTCTCGCTTTGATTGCAGGGCAAGATGGGTGCGGTGGTGGTATGGGTCGGACGGTGCAAAACTTAGCGAAATAAGGGGCTTGGCGTGGCATATACGACCTGTTTTGTAGGGGATTTCGCCATTGCGAATGATTGCGATGGCGGAAATCGGCAAATTAGGCAAAAAATGGTTCATTGTAGATGGTGTTTGGTAGTGGAATATGCCTATGATGACGGTGAAATGTGTAGTATTTTAAAAATGTCGATTTGTCCATCGTGAAGGTGAATTCTGGGCTGTCCACATATTGCAGATACACACGATCTGGGGCGGTGTCTGCAATGATGACATCGTGGTGGGCGGCATCTTTTGGCGACCAGATTTGCCCACGCTTGGGGGTTTGGGGTGGGCGGTGGTTGTGATGATTTTTCATAGTTTTTCCTTGATGATGTGAATTCGGTTTGTTTGCTTGTTTTCTAGCAGGTGTTTGAGATGGATATATATGGCCACAATGTCATTGAGTACTTTGTAGTATCTGTAAGTTAGTATCGCTAGCCAGAAAAATAACCCCCAAACGAAAAATTCTAAGGTGGTAGAAGTCATGGTTTTAGCTCTCCGATGGTTGTGAATTGGCTGATAAATTCGTCATAGCTCATTTTGACTGGTGGGGTATGGTTGATTTCCACCCAGATTTTGCCGTCTTTGTCTGCCTTGTCGCTGTTGATGACGGCGGTCTGGTCTGTGCGGGGTTTAGATACACTCGCATGATTAGCTCCTAGTTGACCATGCCATGCTTGATGGCAAAGGCTCGGTTTTCTGCTTGGATTTTAGCAAGATAATCCGTGTAGCTTTCGCCTGTAGGGGTGACTGACCCTGTATCTGCCGTAGTTTTGGCATTGGGTTCAGACGGTAGGCGTTCTTTGGCAAGCCAATTATCAAACATGGCAATCCAAGTTTTCTCGGTGCAGTTGAAATTGCGAGAGGTGTAAAACAAGCGAAATTTGGCAAAAGTCTCATCAATGTTCAGACCTTTGGTGGTGCAAAGGTCTCTTTGGGCTTGACTGAACGCAAATGTCGGATCTGGCGTTGTCGGTGTTTTGACCTTAGGCGTTGGTTTTTGATTTTTTGCATTGTTTTTTTCAAAATTTTTCTCCTGCTCATAGCTAGCTAATATATATATATTTCTTGGTTATTGGTTATAGCGTTATTTTTGCCGTTACTTTTTGCGTTACGCTCCGTTACGGCAGGGGCATTCGTTACACGATTATAGGCGTTCAAAATATCGTCAAAAGTCGCCCCCTTTGCCATCTTTACGCCTTTATTCTTAAGGGTTTCAAGCATTTTGGCTTTTTGGCGGTGGCGGGCTTGTCGCTGGGCGTTGGATAGTCGTGTGCCGTTACTTTTTGCGTTATTTTCGCCGTTACTTTTTGCGTTACGCTCCGTTACTTTTTCGTTACGGTCGTTACGCTCGGTGTGGCGGTGCTGATAATGCTTGATTTCTCGGTCGATGCGAGCGTGGCGGTATTTGCCATTTTTGAGCGTGAAAAATTCGTCCAGCACATTTTGCAATGCTTGACGCTCGTCATCGGTGCGAACGGCAAGACGGCGACACAACGCTACCAAATCGCCCGTAATGGGCTTTTCGGTGTCGTAGTACATGTCTATCAGATCACGATAGAACGACCGTTCTAGGTGCGACAGGTGGCGAGTGGCAGCGTTAAAATCATTGATGTGGAAATTATAAAAGTTCATCGTTACCCCGCATAACAGAAGTAGACGGCTTTGCGTCTTTTGCCTGTGACCGCTACTTTTTTGGTGCGGATGATGAGCCTGTCATGTTCGCTGTTGATCTTACTGACGGCTTTTTCGGGCTTGGCGTAGCCAAATTTTTCTGTGATTTGCTCCGGCGTCATGATGCCGACACGCTCCAAGCATTTGAGCAGGCGATTTCTGCGTTCTTTGTTGGTGTGGCTTTCTCCGGGCTTGGTGGCGGTGGGTGGTTTTTTGGGCTTGGGTAGGTCCATCACCTTCCATGATTTGACGCTGTGGGCTGGGCGTGGCTTTGGCGTATAATCTGGCAGAATGGTTATAGGCACGCCGCTGGCGATGGCATCTGATATGAGCTGTTCTTGGGCTTGTAGATTGCAAGTTGGGCGATTAAATGCGAGCATCTGATGATTCTCCTTCTAAATAATACACTTTATATCTTGCCCCTGTGGGTGATGTCTCATAGCGGTCTTTGATGTCGTAGCCCATCTGTCTTAGCTCGCTGATACGAGCCAAAAAACCCATGATGAAATACTTCTGCACCGCTTCTTTGTGCGTGATTGATGCCATGCGTAGGTGAGTAAGCAGGGTATCGCATTGGCTTTGGGTGGTCATAGTGGATAGTCCTTATCGGTGTTGTATCGGCTCTCACCGCTCGCAACAATCTCATCGTTCTCTAGCAATGACAGCACTTGCATGGCATGATAAGCACGATGGTAGCGGTCGCGTAGGTCGTCTTCAATGAGACGGCAAAGCCATTCCGACTTTGACAAATTACATTCGTCCGCCAGTCTGCCGATGACGGCGTGGCATTCTTCGGAGAGATGGACGGTGATTTGGTGGGTTTTTTTGGGTTTCATGGTGTAGGTGTGTATGGTAGTTTTGTTTTATCGGCTTTTAGGCGATTTCCCGATGCTTCTTGGATGCTTATTTGCCAATCTACAGGCACGCCATTTCTTCGCCATTTGCTGACAGTACCTTTTGTGATTTTTAATTTGTCAGCAAGGTGGCAATCTCGGAAAACACCGTAAAGTATTTTTAATTCGTCAACAGTCATAATGTTTCCTATAATAAACAAATAAGTATCATATAGTAAACCATAAGTTTACCAAAAAATCAAGTATTTAGTTTATTATAAGAAACAATTTCAAAAGGCATTATAAAAATGAATACAATCTCTGATCGTATTATTGCTAGAATGACCCAATTAGGTCTTAAGCAAACAGATTTGATTAAAGCAACCAATAAAACCAAAGGGGCGGTGTCTAAATGGGTGGCTGGCTCGGCAGTCCCATCAGGAGATAGTCTTGTTCGCTTGGCGAAAGTCCTCGAATGCGATGTTGGTTGGCTGATGGATGGTGATAAAGATAATCAGCCATCGAATGAAAAAAGCGATTCTAAAAATATTCCTGATATCATCAAAGAATTACAAGATAAAATCAATGCTATTGAGAACCGTAATAGAATCAATCTGGATTCAACCGCCGAACTTGAACCCAGCAATGCACTGTCCATCAATAATCCCGTGCCTGTGATTGAATGGGTGGCAGCGGGGTCGTGGTCTCATGCCAATGCGGTGATGGCGTATGATGCGTTTGATTATCTGCCACGCCCGTTTAATTTTCCTGAAAATGGCTTTGCCCTTAAAGTGCGTGGGGTGTCGATGATGCCTAAGTTTGAGCCGGGGGATTTTATTTATGTTGATCCTAATTATGCCTTTTGGGAGCTTAAAAACGGCGATTTGGTGGTGGTGCGTGAGGGTGAAAATAGCGAGGCGACATTTAAGCAGCTTGTGGTTGGCGAAACTTCATCTGATATGTACTTAAAACCACTCAACCCCGACTGGTCAGAGCAGAGAATGACACCAAAGAGCGAGTGGGAGCTGGTGGGCAAGGTTGTTGGGAAGTGGGTGGCGTTTTGATGATGACGGACGAACAAGCACAAGCATTTATTGATGTATTAAAGACTATTGTGGGCAAACCTATCAATTTTGATTTTACAAAAAAGGTTATTGAGTTAAGGGATGGTGGCGGTAGAGAGGAATACCTGTTAGATATCATCCCTAATCGTATTATGCCAAACAAAATCAGCACTACCTTACGAGTACGCAAGAATGTGCTGTTGGTACGACTGGATGTGAATGGTCCTCCGCACAGAAACCCTGACGATACCGAAGTGCCATGTCCGCATTTACATGTTTACAAACAGGGCTATGGCTTAAAATGGGCTTATCCTGTACCACCCATCTTTGGCGACTGCATTAATCTTGCCAATTATTTAGATAGTTTTTGCGAATATTGTAATATTCATGGTAGAATATTTACCCAGATCCCTATTGAGTTTTGTCCATGTTCATAAATGACATTCAGCGGTACCATGACAGCTACCTTGCGTGGCTTAAGGACAAGACTTGTCTAAAAAACATGGGTAATGATGTCGTAGAGATCACCACGCCACATTTAGACCGTCATAATGATTATTTGCAATTTTATGTGAAAAAGACCGAAAATGGCTTATTATTTACTGATGGCGGTTATGTTTTAGATGATTTGGAGGCTTCCGGTGTTGTCTTTAACACGCCTAAACGCACTGCTTTATTGCAGCAAACTCTAAATGGCTTTGGTGTGCAAGTTTGTGATGGCTGCCTAACAACAAAAGCTGACGCCAATAACTTTCCCGTACGCAAGAATAATTTTATACAAGCTATGCTGGCGGTGGGCGATATGTTTAGCCTGTCTAGCAGTAACATTGCTAACTTTTTCTTTGAGGATGTGGAGTATTGGCTGGATGAAATCGGTGTGCGGTATTCTCAAAACATCAACTTGATTGGCAAGTCTGGTTTTGGTTTTAATTTTGATTTTGTCATTCCGCATTCAAAAAGCCAACCAGAGCGGTTATTGCATACATTAAACAACCCCACTAAGAGCAATGTTGAACATATCTTGTTTGGCTGGTCGGATACCAAAGAGACACGGCGAGCAGATACTACCTTATATGTCATGCTTAATGATGTAGATAATCATATCAGCAACAGCTCGGTGCAGTCCCTAATTAACTACAATATCAATCCTATCCGATGGACGGATAGGAATCAAGTGATATCAGAGTTGATACATTAATCTCTTGTAGCTGTCCAATTGGCTATTTAGACTAAAAACCACCCATAAAGGGTGGTTTTGTCAATCACACTCAGGAGAAAGCTTGCGTAAAACCCGCTCAATATCCCTAGGTTTGGTATAATCATTTCCATTATGGCTAACCAATTCAATGCGATCGAGGTGAAAGTAACGGAATTCGCCAACATTGATATCAATAGCAACAAGAATTGTCGCACCCCTACTGTTTTCTCGCACATTGACAGGCTCTACATCTCTAATGCTGAAATTACCTTCAAGGTCAGTGTAGTGAATTTCGCACTGTTCCCGACCTGAGGTAACATCACCATCCCATTCGTCATCATAAATGTTGTGATGCGTGGTACAACTTTCAGCTTTTTTCTGTTCATTGATTGCTTTGAGTGCTTGGCGAGCCGACTCACTTCTTGCTAGCAATCTCTCAGATGCGGATTTTCGTTCCAATTCCGCTTGTTGCTCTTCTGCTTGCTTGCGGTCCATTTCGTAAAGCGCTCTTCGGATTGAGCCGATTTGGGGTAAATCTTCGTTTAATTTGACTTCATCGGGTGAAGATGCATCTAGAATTAAATCATCATTATTGTGCATCTTATCTGAGAAATAGGTTAGGTCTTTTTGTATTTTTGGCTCTGGGGTTTTGGTTGGCGGCGGTATGAGCATCTCGACCAGTTTTGGTTTAACCTGTGGGGGTGACACTATGTTTGTTGCCGTTGGCTGATTTTGGGGCTTCGTGGTTAAAGGTGTATTGGTCTTTCGCTGCTCTATCGACAATCTGGATTTTTTGGCTTTGACGCTTAGGTAAGCCAAGACAGCGAGGGTAATGCCAGCGGTGAAAAATCCAACCATGATTGAGGTGCCGCTGACTGGTTGCTCTGTTGGCGGTATGGTAATAATAAGAGTGATTAGCAGGGCTAAGAACGCCAAAGTGCTATGCAAAGTTATTTTTATCCTAGATGAATTCTGACCAAAGGGGTAGAACTTGGGTGAAATGAGCCACCAAACTGTTAAGATTGGCAGTAATAGTAGCATAAAAGCGACAAAAATAGCCATAAATATCCCCTCGGTGATTACAAATAGCCATATATTGGCACACAAGCGAGAATTTATCAAGCTGATAAGGGTAAAGGCAAATATAATAAACTATCCCTTATATTTATTAATAAAAAAATAATTATATTTCAAATATTTATATTAAATAAGTTTCTTTTATTAATTTATTTGTTTACTTTATTTGTTTACTTTGGTAAACTTATCTCCATCAACCAAGATGGAGTAACTAATTATGCCAACCATTAAACAAACCTGCCTATCTGCATTCATCATCGCTTTGGTGTTCATCTCTTTAAAAGGCTGTGTCTCAATGTCGCTAGCTGCATGGGATAGGGCGTACGAGGGCGAGCGAGCCAAAATCGCTGAATATCGTGCGTTGGCGGATAATAAAGAGGAGAACTACTAATGACTAGAATCACCAAATACACCAGAGAGCTAATGCTCGACGAACTTATCAAAAACGGTAAATTTGCCGAAAATATCCAAGCCAAAGAACAAGCACTAAAGCAGGCTGGGCATGAAATTTATCTTAAGATATTTGGCAAATACCTTGATGATATTAAAAAATTGCCCGAGCTACTTTTTAATCGTACAAGAGAGCTTAGGCTGGACGATATCAAATCGCCTAGTGGTAGTTTTATGCTGCGTGTCGAATTGCCTGATTATCATGTGTGTCTAGCGTTCGGGTCAGTCATCGGAAAGAATTTTCACGGATTGACCGAAGATGATGAGATTATCAAAAAATATCTGGCAGCCAAACAAGCTTATGATGACGAATTTAGCAAAATGAAACAAGCTAGAACAGATGCGGAGGCGGTGCTGTCTGGTATCAATACATTCAAACAGTTGTGGAAAATGTGGCCAGAATCCCAATCATTACTGGGTAAGTTTGAAAACCAAGATAAGCCAAATTATCCGCTAGTGCCACAAAATATCGTGAATATTAATGTAGCGTTTGGGCTGCCTGTGGAGAATAATTTATGAATATGACTACCATGCAAATGCTTGCCATGCAATACGGCTTTAAAGCTCTGATACCGCTGGAGAATGTCGCTAATGACTATCTAAGCGACATCAGCAAGACCGAGCTGCACCGCAAGGCAAAAAATCAACAGCTTAATTTTGCTTGTATCAATACCGGCTCGGACAAACGCCCAAAATATCTTGTACCGATTGAGAGCCTGGCTGGCTGGATTGATGCCATTAAAAATGAAGCAACCTTAGACCATAAAGCTATGCACGCCTAACCCCAAAGTATCAGAACGAACCACGACCACGCTCGTGGTTTTGTTTTGCCTGCTCGATGGCGTCTTCAAAATCAAGTACGGTGGGGCGACGCTTTAGATTGGTGTAACGCTGCAAACTGCCCCAGCTACGGTGTCCTGTTACTTGCTGAATTTGGGGAATGGTTAGTCCTTGCTCGGCAAGGCGTGTGGCGGCTTCGTGGCGTAAGTCATGGAATTTTAAGTCATCAATACCAAGTATTCTGCAAGCATCGGTAAAAGATTTTGAGATGGTCTTGCCGTCTAATGGGATAAGTTTTTCGTCGTCGTAGTAGGGTGATTTTTGCATACGCTGTCTGATAGCTGTATCTTTAAAGGCGTTGATAATAGGGATGGTTTTTTCGGGTATCTTGACCTCGATGTGATTGCCTTTTGAGCCTTTGGGGTTTTTCATGTCGCGTACGAGCCACCAGTAGCCGTCATCGGTGTAGGTTAGGTCATCGAGCAGCAGATTGACAATCTCCCCTTCACGCCGTGCCGTGTATATCGCCAGCCACATGATTAGGTGCATGGGGTAGACTTGTTTGCCTCGTTGCCACGACGCATAAAAATGGTTCGTCAAGAGTTGTAACTCATCATTGCTGGGCAGTCTTGAGCGTTTGTCCGACCCTTTGACTTTTCTGGCATAACGCAGCCCAAGCATCATTTCTTCAAAGCCTGATAGATTGACATCGATACCCCAGACCATCTTGGCGTATCTTAGTACGGCACGAATGGCAATCATGTCGCCTGTGAGCGTTTGCGGCTTGACCGTCTGCAAGCGAAACTCAGCGAAATTGGCAAAGTCTGCATTGGTCAGCTTGGTGAGATACTTGGCGCCGATGGCTTGCTTAGCGATGAATAATAGCCCCTTTTTGTGCGAACGCCCAAAGTCCGCCCCTGCCTGCTCTAAGTAGAGACTGATGGCATCTGAAAAACGCATGTCGTCTTTTTTATCGCTCTGGTGGATAACATCGGGATTGAGTTCGATCTGGGCTTCTCGCTTTTTTAGCCAGCTTTCTGCCAAATTCCGCTTGCTAAATGTGCGACTTTCGCTATACTTAACACCACTCTTGTTGATGCGTATCACTGCACGATAGCGAGTTGTGCCTGATGTTGTTTGGCGTTCTGATATTGTACCCATATTCTTTTCACTTGATAAAATTACACCATTTTAAGTACATAAAAAAATGGTGCAAATATGGTACAATACAATCACAAATAAACGCAAGTATGAACAAGTAACAACAAGTTAAAACAAGTCAAATTTTTAATACAAATATTTGAAATTAAAGAGATTTTGCATAAATGATTGATTTTAAAGAGAATAAAAGAATTAGCCTAGCCCCGATGATTGATTGGATATTTTATTTATAAAATATTTTATAAATCAATAACTTATTTTATTTTAAAATAAAATTTCCGCAAATTTTCCACAAAAAAATAACCCCAGACAAGCATTTTCGCCTAGCTGGGGTTAATGGTGTTATGCTAATTTAGGCATTCACTAAACTATATGCCTGCTATTATAGCAAGTAAAACGGAGATTGACAAATATTTCAAGCCTCATTCTTACTTACCTTGCCATCGCTGGCGAGTACAGGCAACGCAAACCGATGTGTCGCAGGC
>NZ_JBGTZD010000014.1:0-50094 GCF_041807865.1 Moraxella sp. E33BD
GGCACCAAAAAACAACAAATCCGTTGTCTACAACCCAATCGCCGTGTTGAGGTGCAGATTTATGTTGAGCAGTAGTTTTTGGTAGAATTGTTTAAAAAGATGCCACCCTAATGGGTGGTGTTTTTTATACATGGTAGATTGATACATGGTAAAACAATCTACCACCTTTTATTATGACATAGACCAAAATAAACATTTCATACACTCCAAAATTTTGTTAGAATAGGCAGTTTGGGCTTATTTATTTTTAATGAATGCCCAATTTGTATTTATTCTGATACTTTTTGATATTTCGATAGTTTTATCATTGGCTTTTGGTATTTTTTTAGTAAGGCATTTTTGTGTTTGATTTACACGGCTACGGTCCGATTTTACTCAAAGGCACATGGCTGACCATTCAGCTAGGAGCGACAAGTTTGCTGTTTGGTCTGCTATTTGGTTTGATGGGTGCAGGTGCCAAACTCTCTGGCATCTGGCCTCTGCAGCGTCTTGCTGACATTTATACAACGGTCGTGCGTGGCGTGCCTGAACTACTCATGGTGTTTTTTGTTTATTTTGGGGGCGAGGCATTACTACAACTCATCGCCAATCAAATGGGCTATACCGGTCGCACTGATTTGAGTAGGTTTTGGGCAGGTGTGACGGCATTGTCTTTGATGTTTGGTGCTTATGCCACCGAAGTCTTTCGCATGGCAATCCAAGACATTCCAAAGGGTCAATGGGAATCCGCCCAAAGTCTTGGCATGAGACCTGTTCAGACCATCAGACGCATCATCTTGCCACAGATGTGGCTGGTCGCCCTGCCTGGTCTTGGCAATCTGACTTTGGTTTTGCTCAAAGACACCGCCCTTGTCTCCTTGATTGGTTTGCAAGATTTGATGTACTATGCCACTCGTGCCGTTCAAAGCACCCAACAGCCTTTTACTTTTTATATCGTTGCAGCACTCATTTATTTGGCATTAACCACCGTCATCACTTTACTTTTGACGCATTTTGAGTGGCGTGCCAACCCCGCTGCTCGCTACGCCAAGTCCATGACCAAACACAAAGGGGGGCAAGCATGAGCCTAAATTGGGGTGCTATTATTGACCAACTGCCCACCATGCTACAAGCATCGGTTCTAACCATTGAGCTTGTGGTGCTGTCGTGTTTGTTTGGTTTGATTGTTGGCGTGGTTTTGGGGCTGATGCGTTCATCTAGGCATTTATGGATAAAAGCCCTGCCCTTTGCTTATATTTTCTTTTTTCGTGGCACCCCGCTACTCATTCAGATTTTCTTGATTTATCAAGGGCTAGGTCAGTTTGACTTCATCAAAGACAGCTTTCTGTGGGATCCGATTTTCTCCAAAGCCTACTGGTGTGCCATCATTGCGTTTACCCTAAATACCGCCGCTTATATCGCTGAGATTATCAGAGGCTCTATCGCTGCCATTCCTAAAGGCGAGCTTGAAGCAGCTGATGCCATCGGTATGTCAAATACCCAAAAAGTACGCCGCATCATCTTGCCTCGTGCCTTTGGTATCATGATTCCTGCATACAGCAACGAGGTGCTATTTATCCTAAAAGGCAGTGCATTGGCGGCATCCATCACACTGGCGGAACTGACTTATACCGCCAAAAATTTGGGGGCGGTCAATTATATGCACCTTGAAATGTACACCGCAGCAGGCATCATCTACCTACTGCTTGCGTGGATTTTGATGATTGGTTTTAGACTATTTGAAAACCACATCAATAAGCACAAACGCTACATACCACCAACCACCTAGCATCACAGCCAAACAAAAAGAGCGTTCCAAACGCTCTTTTTTAGTGCCAATACAGCCAAGGTTAAATGAACAAGGCGTTAATTTTCGCCTCATCAAATTGATACGACTGCCCACAAAAACCGCAGTCAAGTGCCAACACGCCACCATGTGCGTCCAACGCATTCAAGGCTTCTTCATGCCCTAACTGCAAAATCGCCCCCTCACTTTTTTGGGCAGAACAAGTACAACCAAAACTCAGCGGATTCGCCTCAGGAGTGACCACTTCTTCTTCATGATATAGACGATATAAAATTTCATCTGCCTGCAATTCTGTCAGCTCATCGGTCTTGATGGTGCCAGTCAATGCACTCATACGCTCCCATAGGTCTGGATCGTTTTCACGGTCTTCGTCCGTCTGCGGTAGTAGTTGCACCAAAATCCCACCTGCCACTTCATCACTGGTAGCAAGTTTTAAGAGAGTAGGAATCTGGGCTGACTGCTTTTGATAATGTGCCAAGCACTCTGCCAAATCATCACTGACACGCTCTACAATGCCTTGATACGCCTCGCCTCGCTCTGGATGGATACTGATGAACAGCACCCCCTGCCCTAGCTGACCGAACGCCTGACGACTGGTGTTGATATTCTGCCATGCCTGATTCTCTTTAAAACCTGCTAACGCACGCACGCACCCTGTGTGATCACACTCCGCCATCGCCCATGACAGCAGGCTTGTCTCATCTGATGATTGTAATTGTACAGACAGCCTGCCATTGATTTTTAGAGTACCAATCAATAAACTTGCCGCCACTAGCATCTCGCCAAGCAGTGCTTTGACGGCGGTGGGATAATTTTTTTTGGTGATGATGGTCTGATATGCCTCCGTTAAGCGTACCACATCACCACGCACAGGCGACCGCTCAATAAAAAATCGCTGGCGGTATTGGTTGGCAGAATTTGGGGTTTGAATGTCGGTCATAAGATTGCTTCTTTATTAGATACAGATGATGACTAAATGGGGACGACTTAAAAAAATACAAATCTGCATCCAACGGCTGACCGCCCTGCCATATTTTGTTATGAATACTGCCCATGACTGTGCTAAAATAGAACAAATGTAAGCTGATTTTATGTTTTGGTTTGATAAAATTTTGGCAATACCAAACCAAGCACACACCACCCCGTCACAACAATCAACAAGGTCATTTATGAGCATCCGCACAGACAAACAACCCCATTGGAAAAAATTCATCTGCCTTGCCTGCGGATATATTTATGATGAGCAAGCTGGCGACCCCACCAGCGGACTACCTGCTGGCACTCGCTTTGATGATATCCCTGACGACTGGCATTGCCCTGTGTGTGGCGTTACTAAAGATGGTTTTGAGCCTTATGATGAGCATCAAATCAGCAGTACTGACAGCACGCATAAACAAGGCGTTGTCATCATCGGTGCAGGCTTGGCTGGTTGGAGCGTGGTTGATGCCCTACGCACGCTAAATAAAGACATTCCCATCACGCTCATCTGTGCTGACTTGGGCGACCGTTATCATAAACCCATGCTATCTGTCGCCATCTCTCAGGGCAAGACCGCCCAAGAGCTTGTTCGAATCACAGCGGTACAATCAGCTAAAGACAACCAAATCACACTATTGGCAAACACTGTCGTTACTAGCATTGATACCGCCACACAAACAGTGCATACGCCTAGCGACAGCATAAGCTATGATCATCTGGTGCTTGCCATTGGGGCGACACCTGCCTATCCGCCTACCATCAACCCAAAAGCGACTTGGCATGTCAATAATCTTGAGCAATTTAGCAAACTACAAGCAACTCTTAATCAACAAGACACACCAAGACACATCGCCATCATCGGTGCTGGCATGGTTGGCACCGAACTTGCCGAAGACCTAATCAATGCAGGACATACCGTCAGTTTGATTGATGTTAATGCTTATCCATTATCTGCCATGTTGCCTGTGGTGGCAGGCGAACGCATTTTGGCTGCCATCATAAATAAAGGCATCAGTTGGCTAGGTTCAAGCATGGTAAAAGCCATCAGTGAGAACCAATCTGGCGGTCATGACATCACGCTACACGATGGCACAGACAGCGAGCAGACTGTACACGCTGATGAAGTGATTGTGGCGACAGGGCTTGTCATTGACGAGCAACTCCCCACCCAAGCAGGTCTTGACTTTGACAGACGCACAGGCATCGCCATCAATCCTGCCACCTTGCAGACGAGCGTGCCGAACATCTATGCCTTGGGCGACTGCATCAGCATCCATGGCACGCCTTGTCGCTATGTCGCACCACACCGAGCCCAAGCTACCGCCATTGCTCATGAAATCTTGGGCCTACCCCATGCAGGATACGAGCATAAAGCACCAATGATTCGCCTAAAAAATAAGAGCATCAATGTTACCGCCAATGGCAATCCACGAGCAGATGGTGATTGGCATATCATCAAAGATGATAAGGACGAGCTGTCTCTTGAGCTACATGATGGCGGTCAAGTCATCGCTAAAGCCCTACTCAAATCCCCTCAAAGCTAAACTCATCACTCACTCACAACCAAAATGAAACACCTTACACGCCATAAGGTGTTTAATTTTTGTAAATCATTGTCAATTTAGCCCCACACAGCACCAAAGTCCACTATAATAACAAGACCAATAAAAAGCATCTGTGATATTGGTCGTATTCTAAGCGATGAAGCTGTTCGCTTAATTTTTCATTGATTTTTTTTGATACTAAGGAATGTTTATGTGCGGTATCGTTGGGGCCATTCGTAGCCAAGCTAATGTTGTTGATTTTTTGACCGATGGTCTAAAACGCCTAGAATATCGAGGCTATGATTCATCTGGTATCGCTGTGTATAGCGAAAACGAAAACAAAATCAAACGAGTTCGCCGTGTTGGTCGTGTGGCACTCATGGAAGAAGCAGCCAAAGCCAAAGGGTTATTTAGCAACATCGGTATCGGGCACACTCGCTGGGCAACGCACGGTGGCGTAACAGAGCCAAACGCTCACCCACACATCTCAGGCGGTACGATTGCGGTGGTGCATAACGGCATCATTGAGAATTTTGAGGCGGAGCGTACTCGCTTAGAAGCATTGGGGTTCCATTTTGAATCCCAGACTGACACCGAAGTCATCGCCCACAGCATTCACCACGAATACACCCAAAATGGTGGTCATCTTTACCGTGCCGTTCAGACTGCCTGCTCTCGCTTTCATGGTGCTTATGCCATCGCTGTCATCACCCCAAACGACCCAACCAAAATGGTGGTCGCTCGCATGGGTTGTCCGCTACTCATCGGTTTTGGCGAGCATGAAGTATTCATTGCATCTGATGTGTCGGCGGTGGTGTCATTTACTCGTCAAGTCAGCTACCTAGAAGATGGCGACATTGCCCTACTTAGTGCAGACGGCATCGAAACCCTGCTAGATAAAGACGGCAACACCCCACAGCGTCAAATCAAAACCTCTCAGCTATCATTGGCAAGCCTTGAGCTAGGTCCATACAGCCACTTCATGCAAAAAGAAATCAATGAACAACCAAGAGCGGTTGCTGATACGGCAGAGATTTTCTTGGACGGTGGCTTTATTGCCAAGAATTTTGGCGAAAATGCCCCAGAGGTATTCTCCAAGATTAACAGCATTAAGATTCTCGCCTGCGGTACTTCGTACTATGCCGCTTTGACGGGCAAATATTGGCTAGAATCCATCGCCAAAATTCGCTGCGATGTTGAGATTGCCAGCGAATATCGCTATCGTGATGTCATCGCCGACCCAAGCGAGCTGATCATCACCATCAGTCAGTCAGGCGAGACACTAGACACAATGGAAGCCTTAAAATATGCCATCAGTGAAGGTCATGAATACAGCCTATCTGTCTGCAATGTCATGGAGTCCGCCCTACCACGCAATAGCACGCTTGCCATCTATACCCGTGCAGGGGCAGAGATTGGCGTAGCAAGCACCAAAGCCTTTACCACACAGCTTGTGATCTTATTTGGTCTGGCAGTAACCTTAGGCAGGTTGCGTGGACACATCAGCGATGAGCAGGTGGCACAATATGGCGAAGAGCTACGCCTACTGCCCGGTAGCATTCAGCACGCCCTAAATCTTGAGCCGCAGCTTTCTACTTGGGCACAAAAATTCGCCACCAAACCATCAGCATTTTTCTTAGGTCGTGGCATTCACTACCCAATCGCCCTAGAAGGGGCATTAAAACTAAAAGAGCTGACCTACATTCATGCAGAAGCCTATCCAGCAGGCGAGCTAAAGCATGGTCCGCTAGCACTTGTTGATGAAAATATGCCTGTGGTGGTCATCGCACCAAACGATAAGCTACTCGATAAAGTCAAAGCCAATATGCAAGAAGTCGGTGCAAGGGGTGGCGAGCTGTTTGTTCTGACCGACCTTGACAGCGACTTTACCGAGACCGAAGGGGTTCATGTCATCCGTACACCACGCCATGTCGGTGTGCTATCGCCCATCGTTCATACCATCGCCGTACAGCTACTGTCCTATCATGTCGCTTTGGTGCGTGGCACTGATGTTGATAAACCAAGAAATCTGGCAAAATCGGTAACAGTTGAATAGCCCATTAGCCCATACATAAAAAAGGCGAATTGCTTTATCAGCTCGCCTTTTTTATGTCTCATCAAATAACCAAAATACCAATCGCACAGTAACAAAAACTACATGGGCATTTTATAATCAATCTACACCAACCCCACCACCGCACTGATTGGTAGATGGTCGGATAAATTTGACCACGGAATGCCAGCATGAACAGTGGCGTGATGGACTTTTAGGTTTCGTACATAGATGCGATCAAGGCTTAATACAGGCATTTTGGCAGGATAGGTGGCAGGATACGCCCCATGAATGTCATAAAACGCCTCCATCATGCCTAAAGATTCTAAAACCTTGGTTGATTTTTTTGTCCAATCATTAAAATCTCCTGCCAAAATCAAAGGGGTATCTTTGTTGATATTGCCATCAATATAATCAATGATGGCTTGATACTGTTTCACTCTATCCATGTGAAGCAGGTTTAAATGAACACACAGCACCACGACAGGCACACCCCAGCCATCAGGATACACCTCACAATGCAACACCCCTCGCTTTTCTAGGCGAGTTACCGTGATATTGACATTATGCTTGGGGTCAAGTGGGTGGCAAGACAGCACAGCATTGCCATGATGACCGTGTTCGTACTGTGCATTTTTACCATAGCTGTCAGCATATGACAAATACTCACCAAACCATTCATGTTGCGACTGATTAGGATACTCATTAAAAGCAACCGCTCGTTTTAGGTTTTGTCCTTGTACCTCTTGTAAGCACAAAATATCAGGATTAAGGGACTTAATCGCCCCTGCCATGCCATCTAGCTTAACAAGGCGATTAAAAGGAGACATACCTTTATGGATATTATAACTGGTAACAGTAATGGGGTTCATGGGGCATGATATTTTTAGCAATAAACAAATCAGTCATTGTAGCACGATTTTTGGCACATTTTTTATCTGACTATCAATTTTATCTCAACTTCAAAGCTCCCAAAAACTGACACCCACAAATAGCACAGCCCAAACCAAAATAAAATCCCCAAAAAACACCGCCCGTCATTGCAAATTGTCCTACTCGCCCTTATAATTTTATAACATTTATTCATATTGGACATACCATGAGCATTGATTTTAACCACAACAACTTTGATTCACGCTTACGCTTAGTAGATTTTAGTAAAGCCAGCCCCCAACAACTTGCAGATGACATTACGCACGCACTTGGTGTTGCTCATGCGTTTTTGGATAAAATAGAGCAAGCAGAAACGGGCGGTATGCCACTTGCCATCATTGATGAATTTGACAGCCTAAACCACGCCATTCATCGCCCTTTTGGTGTGCTATCACATCTCAATAGCGTCATGAATAATGACGAGATTCGCCATGTTCATCACGAGATTTTGCCAAAACTCAGTGAGTTTGGTGTGCGTGTTGGTCAATCAAAACCTTTGTACGACTTGTATAAATCCGTGGAAAGCCAGTTGTCTGACAGTAACGACATCGCTCGTGTGCGTGCTGTCGCTCTTGCCTTGCAAGGCTTTGATTTATCAGGAGTGAGCCTACCTGATCACAAAAAAGCCCAATTTGCCGACATTCAAAGCGAGTTGTCGCTACTGTCTGCTAAGTTTTCAGACAATGTGCTAGATGCCAGTGCTGCTTTTGCCCTGCCACTAACACAGGCTCAATTAGACGGCATCACCCCAAGCGGACTTGCCCTATTAAAAGCAGCAGGCGACAACTACAAAGCCAAGCACCCCACAGCCACTTTGCCAACTGACTATGTCGCCACACTGGATATGCCGATGTATCTGGCAGTCATGCAGTACGCCACCGACCGCAACCTGCGTGAAACGCTATATCACGCCTACAACACACGAGCATCTGACCAGATGACTTTTGATGGCGAAAAAGACGGCAAGCCTAGCAAATTTGACAACAGCGACATCATGACACGCATTCTAACCTTGCGTGCCAAACAAGCTGCCCTGCTTGGCTTTGATAACTACACCCAAGTATCGCTCGCCACCAAGATGGCAGATACCCATGAAGAAATTGAAACTTTCTTATTAAATCTTGCTGATAAGGCACGACCTTTTGCTGAAGCGGACTTAGCACAAGTTAAAGACTTTGCCAAAACTTTAGGGATTGATGAAGTCCAACCATGGGACATTCCATTCATCAGCGAAAAGTTACAAAATGCCAAATACAGCCTAGACAACGAGGCAATTCGCCCTTACTTCCCTGTATCTGTGGTGCTAGAGGGTATGTTTGATATCATTGATACGCTGTTTGGTGTACGCTTTATTGCCAAAGATGCACCAACTTGGCATGATGATGTGCAGTTTTTTGAGGTGCATGACAAAGATGGCTTGATTGGTGGTGTTTACATTGACCTATATGCTCGTGCGGGCAAATCAGGTGGTGCATGGTTGTCAGATTTTCAAAACAAGCACGCCACCTTGGCAGGCGATGAGACTCTACCTGTATGCTTTGTTGTAGGCAACTTCTCGCCTGCCGTCGATGGCAAGCCAAGCCTACTGACCCATGACGAGGTTTTAACTTTATTCCATGAATTTGGTCACGCTCTGCATCATTTATTGACCAAAGTCAGTATCGCCGATGTCTCTGGCATCAGTGGCGTGGAGTGGGATGCGGTTGAGTTACCTAGCCAGTTTATGGAAAACTTTGCTTGGGATAGTGATGGCATTGCCAAAATCAGTCGTCATGTCAAAACAGGCGAGCCACTACCTAGTGATAAGCTATCTGCGATGCTTGCTGCCAAAAACTTCCAGTCAGGCTTGCAAACACTGCGTCAGATTGAGTTCGCTTTATTTGACCTGCGTATCCACACAGGTAATCTAGACAACTACGCCCAAATCTTAGACACCCTGCATAAAGTCCGCCAAGAGGTATCGGTCATCATACCACCTGCCAATAACCGCTTTGGTAATGGGTTTGCGCATATCTTTGCAGGTGGTTATGCTTCAGGCTATTATTCTTATAAATGGGCAGAGCTGTTATCGGCAGATGCTTTTGGCTTGTTTGAGGCGAATGCCGATACCGTAGGCGTGCTAAACCCTGCCATAGGTCAAGCGTTTTATCATCATATCCTAGCGATGGGCGGGTCACGCACAGCCAAAGAGAATTTCATGGCCTTTGCTGGGCGTGAGGCACAGATTGATGCCTTACTGCGTCATAGTGGCTTTACCGAGGCGGCGTGATGCGTTATCAATCCAACCGTCCAAAACGCCAGTTTCTCGCTGGCGTTGCCTGCCCAAAATGTCGCACCATGGACGCTATCGTACAGATTCAAGTTTTTCTCCCTGAATTTGACGAATGGATAGAATGCACTGCCTGCAACCACAGCGAACGCCGTCCCACCATCGATGAGACCGCCACCATGCGTGAACAAGATGGTTTCACACCTGATGGCGTGGGCGTGGTGAAGTTTAAATAAGTGAGCAACATCATGAACCTGCACGACATTCGAGAAGAATACAGCAAACAAGAATTGGACAAATCACACTGCCATGACCACCCCATTGAGCAGTTTAAGATTTGGTTAAACGAGGCAATGACCACTAAGGTCAATGAGCCTACTGCCATGAACATCGCTACCATTGATGCCAACGGTCGCCCAAGTAATCGCATGGTTTTATTAAAAGAAGTCAATGATGACGGCTTTGTGTTTTTTAGCAACTACCACAGTCGCAAAGGTCAAGCATTATCACACAGCCCTTATATCGCCATCACTTTTTTTTGGGCAGAATTAGAACGCCAAGTGCGTATTGAAGGCATGGTAGAAAAACTTGATGAGCAAGCATCTGATGAGTATTTTAACAGTCGTCCCTACACCAGTCGCATCGGTGCATGGGCAAGTGAACAAAGCCAAGTCATCAGCGACAAATCCGTCATCGTCAAGCGTGCTGCCATGTTTGGCATCAAACACCCCCTGCATGTGCCTCGACCAACACACTGGGGGGGCTATCTGGTGCGAGCAGATGCCATTGAGTTTTGGCAAGGTCGCCCCTCTCGCCTGCACGACCGCATTCGCTATCGCCTAGATGGCGATGATTGGGTGATTGAACGCCTTGCTCCTTAGGCTTGTGCATCATTAATAGCAACTGCGATATAGGCTGTAGAATGTAAACTAAAGCCCGACAGCTAAAGCAAGACTAGCGAACGACTCTACATCAAGATACAGCTTGTCAGATATATCTGGCATTGTTAAAAGCACACACCAATCAAAACAGGCACAAAAAGTAGCAGTCAAAAATTGGTTGACCCACCCAAGCATACAAAAAAATAAGGGCGGATATACGCCCCGATTTTGCCAACTGCTCTATGACCGCTTTGACTTACCAAAAATATTCTTAGCATTCATCTGCTCGATGGCGGTTGCGATGTCGCCATCATTTAAACTTGCTGTATGGCGAAGCAACTGCATCATGTCAGGAGTTAATACAAACTTGGCATTTTGGGCGATATTATCAATCCGCTCATCAAAGACTACCACACCTGTGTCATCCATCCGTATGTAACCTAGACGCTGCAAGGTGTCAATAAAACTTGTGAACAATGCCTTATCAAACATATCTGGCAAATCATCTGCATATAACACCGAGATTCGCTGTCCAAGTACATGGCACAGATTAACCACTTGCTCTGCCGTCAAGCGACCACTACCCTGCTCTGATAATAATGCTAATGCCATAAAATAGCGTTCAAGACTCTGCTGAGCGGCACTTGCCAATACGATGAGTTGTTGATAGCTATCCGAGTTGGTCTCAGGCACACCCAGAACACCATCACCCAAATCCACAATAACCGCTTCATCAATCAGCACAGACAAGATTTTATCGGTTAGCTTGCCAGTATTTTTTAGGGCGGTGTTTAAGAATAATTCGGCTTGCAAGAATGGATACATCAGCTCAACAATGGCGTCTAGCTTACTACGGTAAATGCGACCGTTACGCTGTACCAATGCCGCTAAAAAACTTGCCATGATGAACACATGCAAAATGTTGTTTCTAAAATAGCTCAGTAGCGGTGCTTGCTTGTCTGCCACACGAATCATATCACCCAAGACATGGGGCGTGCGTTCGATGAGTTTTAATTTTTCACCATAAGCTATAATCTCTTTGGGCGATAAATCCGTAATATAGGTATCTGCATCATAAGGTAAGGCGTTGGCGATGCGTTGATACAGGGCAAGCTGTTCGGTGCACTGCTCTTCATCTAAGGCGGCTTTTGGTGTGGACAACAATACCAACGCCAAAAGCGATACAGGATTAACCACCGCAGATTTATTGATATTTTGTAATACTTTTACGCCCAAGTTTTGTACCATGGCGTGGGTATTTTTGATGTTTGTTGGGCTTCGGTCTTGGGGCTTGACCGAAAATTTGGTTATAAAATCATCTAAATAAAGCGGTTCGCCAAAGGACAGATTCACCGTGCCAAAGACACGCTCAATCTTGCGTGCAGCTTTTAAAATCCCTAGCCAGTTTTCAGACTCCTTTGGTTTACCCTTTAGCTCACCCACATAAGTTGCCCCCTCCATGATGCGTTCATAGCTAATGTAAGTAGGGATAAATACCACCGGTTTGGCAGGCTCACGCAGATGGCTGTTTACCGTCATCGCCAACATACCCAGCTTCGGTGGCAACAAGCGACCCGAACGAGAACGCCCGCCTTCGATGAAATACTCCATCGGCACCGCCCTTTGCATCAGGCTATGTACATATTCTTTAAACACCGTGCTATAAAGAGCATTGCCTTTAAAGCTACGACGCATAAAGAATGCTCCACCATTTCGTAGCATCTGACCAAGCACAGGAATATTTAGGTTCTCGCCTGCGGCAATATGCGGAATACGAAGCCCTCGCTTATAAATCACATAAGATAACAGCAGATAATCCATGTGACTGCGATGGCACGGAACATAGACGACCTGATGGTCAGGAGCAAGTCGTCTGACTCGCTCAAAATTACGCACCTCAACACCATCATACAGACGAGTCCATAACCATGTCAAAAAATGGTCAAAAAATCTTAACACCGAGTGCGAATAATCGCTAACGATTTCGTTAATGTAGCCTGCTGCTTCTTTTTTAACAGCAGCGATGGATTTGCCAGATTCTACTGCTTGCTTTTCGATGGCAGCCAACACCACAGGTGATGATAAAATTTTTCCCGCTTCGTTGCGTCTATCGGATAAATCAGGGCCAACGATACTGGTGTGTTGCTTATCCAAAAACCCTTTTAACCTTAGATGAATGGTGCAAGGTAGATTGTCGCTCACCCCTGCTTTGGCATCTTTGATGAGTGTTTGTAGTGATTTAGCTTCAGAGAATCGCACAAAGGTATCACGCCCCATGACACCGATATTAAACAGCTGTTTAGGAATGCTAGGCGAACGCCACTCATCAGCAAACAGCAAGCGAAACATGGATTCTTCTTTATCAGGGGCACGCCCCCACAAGATGGTAACTGGTATCAAATTAACATCAAAATCAGGATTATTAAGACAAATCTCAACCAGTCTTTGTAAGCGTGGAGAGACACTTTCTTCACGGTCTTTGTTACGCCCACGCAAAAAAATCATCGCAGATGACTCCGCCAAAAGCAGATGATTGACCTGTGCCAAGGCTGATGGCAACTCCAGCTCATCTGTCATCATGCCCACCAACAGACTGTTTGAACGAGAGTAATCTCGTATCACATAAAAAGTCGGATTGTCATTGTCAATAACAGGTGCATGACCTATCACGGTCGGCTTAACCATCAAAGACAGGCTTTTTGCAGAGGTTTTGCGGTAGGCATTTGGACTCTCCCTTGTCTGTTTTGGGGTGGTTTTGGTGGTATCATGCTCATCATGTGCCGTCAGTGGCGATGCAGTTTTTTTTCCAAAACCTAGTAGGTTGGTCAATTTTGATTTGGGCAGTTTTAACATGGCTTGAATGTGTCGTTATGATTGGTGATATTTTACCATTTTTTATGGCATTGGGCGACAAAAGTTATCAAGAAAATCACCGAAATAATGCTAGAATAATGCACATTTGTACACATTTGTTATACCATCAAGGCAAGGACTCTGTTTGGTGGCAGATTGGGTAAATTGTTGGCAACCCTACGCACACAACCGTATTTTCGGCTATTTTTTGGATAGCATTCCCCAATCAGTCAGATGATTCATGTAAAATTCATACACAAAAAGGCAATATAATTACCCCCATAAATATTGACAATAGAAAAAGGCAATTAGATAATATCAGCTTTTTTAATTCGCACAAATCATCAACACAAGATAAATACCAAACAGGTCTGCATGATTGCTTGTTTTTTGTGTTTTAGCCTGCTTGTTTTTATTATTGAACATTATTCACCAAATAGTTAGTAGCTCTCTGCCATGACCCATATTTTTGCCAAAAGCGATGACCCACAAGATTTGGTCGCTGATTTATTACAAACCATCAACCTTAAGCAGACCACCACAGATGTCTTTGTCGGACCGAGCTTTGACTATGTAGGGCCTCGCATTTTTGGTGGTCAGGTGTTAGCACAGGCACTCATGGCGGCAGCGATGACGCTAGAACATGATAAGCCCTGCCACTCTTTGCATGGGTATTTTTTGCGTGGGGGTGATATCCGCTACGATGTGCATTATCAAGTTCGCCGTCTGCGTGATGGGCGCAGTCTATCCGCCCGAGAGGTCATCGCTGTGCAGTACACCCCCAATGATGCAGGCGAGCTGACCGAGCAGGTGATTTTTTCGATGATTGCATCATTCTCACCGATGGAAGGCGGACTTGAATACCAAAAGACCATGCCAAGCTATCCTGACCCACAGACACTGCTGAACGAACAAGAGCTTAAGTCGTCTTATGTGGACAGCATTCCAGATGCCCTAAAAACAAGATTCATGCGAAAACGCCATGTAGAAATCAAGCCCATTGAGGCAAGAGACCCAATCACGCCCAAACCCATGCGACCACGCCAAGCCAACTGGCTACGCATTAGCGAGCTAGGCGAGCATCCTGTAGCGGTACATCAGGCATTGCTAGCTTTTGCTTCTGATTTTTATTTGGTGGGGACAGGGCTGATGAGTCATGGGCTAAGCTACCTAAGTCGTGGATTGCAAGTGGCGAGCATTGACCACTCCATGCACTTTCATCGTCCCTTTGACATCAATGAGTGGTTGCTGTACGATATGTGGAGCGACACCACAAGTCATGCCAAAGGACTCAACCACGGACAATTTTGGCAAGCTGGCAAGCTGGTCGCCACCACACAACAAGAAGGTCTGATGCGTCTGCATTCATCATAGGTTTTATAGTTATTATGCCAAAACGCACATTACCCATCGTGCTTGGTGCTGTTTTTTTGACAGCGTGTAACAGCCCAGAAAGCACCCCCATCAATACATTGAGCGATAAACAAATCGCCAAACTCATTCCTGCTCGTGTGTCCGACAGGGCTTCTTGGGCAGGCGATATCGCACAGATATTTGACCAACTAAAACTACCCAAAACCACCCAAAACATCTGTACTGCCATCGCCGTCATCGATCAAGAATCCAACTTTCGTGCTGATCCGCCTGTTGCCAATTTGGGCAACTTGTCTTTAAAAGCCATCGATGAAAAGCTAGAAGCGAAGTTTGGCAAAATGCTTGCCAAGACCTTTCGTACCATGCTTGAGACCAAACCCTCTACCGAAAACAGCTTCATCAAGCAAATCAAACAAGTCAAAACCGAACGAGAGCTTGATGAACTGTACCAACAAATCTTTGATTATTTTACCAGTACTTATAAGGTCTCAGGGTTGGCACACATTACCAAACTGTCGGGCGAAGGCATTGATGAGCGCATCAATCCCATTACCACACTTGGTTCAATGCAGGTTCATATTGACTATGCTCGCACCCATCGTCGTAGTAGCATGGATGACCGCTCCCTAAGAGCTGACCTATATAGTCAATACGGTGGGCTATACTATGGCATTCACCGCTTGATGATGTACAAGGCAGACTATGACAAGCCTCTGTACCGCTTTGCTGATTATAATTCTGGTATGTATTCTAGTCGCAATGCCGCCTTTCAACAGCGTATCAGTAGCCTAAGTGGCTCAAAAATAGATATTGATGGCGACCTGCTTTTATATAATGGCGGTAGTATCAGCAGTAAAAAAAGCCAAAGCGAGACCGTGCTTATCAAACTGCTCACTAGTGGTCCAACACCATTGAGTGAACGGCAGATTCGCAGCGACCTAAAAAAAGAAAAGTCCAAAGACTTTGAGACAACACAGACCTACCGTGCCATCAACGAAATGTTCAAGAAAAAATACAAAAAAGAGCCAAGTTATGCCATCATGCCTCAAGTAATCATTTCAGGTCCTAAACTTAGCCGTGATTATAATACCAATTGGTTCGCCTCTCGTGTGGATAAACGCTACCAAACTTGCATGGCAACCGCCAAAAAATACAAAATCAAATCATAATCCAAAAAGACCGCAGTCAAGATAAGCCAACAGCATGAGCATACCAACCACCCCTACACGCACACCTGCCACACTCATCACAGGATTTTTAGGGGCGGGTAAAACCACTTTTATCAACGCCTTGCTGTCTTATAAAGATGATGAAAGATGGGGCATTTTGGTGAATGAATTTGGTAACATTGGTATTGATGGAAGTTTATTTGACACCAAAGACATTGATATTCAAGAAGTGAGTGGTGGCTGTATTTGTTGCAACAGTCAGCTACCCATGCAAGTGGCACTACTACAACTATTAAAACATCAGCCCACCCATCTCATCATTGAGCCAACAGGCTTAGCTCATGCAGATGAGCTGATAGAACAGTTTGAACTACCCCATTGGCAAAACACCCTTCGCCTAAATGCCGTCATCTGTATTCTAAATGCCTCACAATGGCAACAAGAACAATATCGCACGCACACCAGTTATCAGATGCACATTAAATATGCCGACATCATCATCGTCAGTCGTGCCGACACACTAAACGATGATGATTATCAGCAGATGATGAGTTGGGCTGATACCATCAATAATACCACCAAGATCATAAAGTTTGCTGATGATGCCTGCCTGCTTGACCTACTACATACCCCAAGAAAGGCACAGCAACCACACACAAACCCCCTGTCTATCAGACCGCCATCACAAATGGCATCACAGCATACCAACGATGGCACATCTTTACCCTATCGTTATCATGAGCGAATGTCAGGCTATGAAGTCGGTGGGTGGCGACTGCCTAAGTCGTGGCGATTTGACAGCTATCGACTACAAAAATGGCTACTTAATCTACCCAGCTACGCTCGTATTAAAGGCATCATGCACACCGATGAAGGTTGGCTGTCTTTGAACATCACGCCAGAAAGCATCACCATCAGCCCCACCACCAAAAGAGATGATGGTAAACTTGAGCTGATTTTGACAAACACTGTCTGCTGGGAAAGCCTTGATGATGAACTGATGGCATTTATTCTTTAAATTTCGTTATTTTCTTATCTATTTTCATTCCATAAAAAAAGAAGGAATACCCCCTCTTTTTTTATCTAACTTATCATAAAACCAACTGAACAAACCTCATCATGGCTATATCCAATCCCGATCTGCCTCATCGGCAGGTAGACGAGTAACAAGCACTTGGTCAATCTTATAATAGTCAATGTCCACCACTTCAAATTTAAGATTCTCATGCACCACAAAGTCAGCAGGTCTAGGAATCTTACGCAAGCGATACATGATAAATCCTGCCAATGTCTCATAATGATCCCAATCATCAAACTCTGTAATATCCAAAGCGTGCTTGACATCATCAATCGGTGTACTGCCATCAATCAACCAAGAATGCTCATCTCGCTTGATGATTTGTTGCTCCTCTTCAATGGGTGCGACCCAATCCCCCATCACAGTTATCATGATATCAGATAAGGTAATCACGCCAACCACAAGGGCGTACTCATTGATGGCAACAGCAAATTTTTCTTTACTAGCACGAAATTTATCCAGTAGCTCTGATAAAGTAAGCGTATCGGGGATAATCAGCACATTTCTAATCGCACTTTCATGGATATTTAAAATAGACTGGTTATTCAAAATTCGCACCAAGATATCTTTGGTGTCAATATAGCCAATCACATTATCAATACTCTCACCACACACCAAAAATTTAGAATACGGATATTCAGCAATCTTTTGGCGGATGCTCTCTTCGCTCTCGTCTAGTGTAAAATACACCACATCTTCACGCACAGTCATAGAAGATGGCACGGTACGCTCTTCTAGCTCAAAGACATTTTCAATAAAATGTTGTTCTTGTTGCAACACCACGCCCGCCTCCGCTCCTGCATCCATGATGGCAGAGACATCATCAAAGGTGATGCTTTCTTCTCGTACGGTATTGATTTTAAAAACACGAAATACCAAGTTGGCGATACCATTGATGACCCAGACAAGGGGTTTGACAATCCTAACCACGACAAGCACAGGGTCAATAACCATGAGTGCCATTTTTTCAGGGTTAATCATGGCAAGGCGTTTGGGAATTAGGTCGGCATACAAGATAAATAGTAGCGTTACCACCACGAAACTGGTAAAAAACGCAATGTTATCTAAATACTGCCCATCATAAAGATAGCTAATCCACTGAGCAAAATAAGGACGCAACGCCCCCTCACCCACCGAACCGCCCAAGATGGCAACAGCATTTAGACCAATTTGACTGGTGGCAAAAAAATCAGCAGAGTTTTCTTGCAGGTGCATGATTTTATCAGCACGGGCATCACCACCTTCACTGATGAGTTTCAATTTTAATTTTCTAGCACCCGCTAGGGCGATCTCCGAGATGGAAAAAAAGCTAGACACCAAAATCAAAACAGCAATTAAAAATAAATTTTGTAGTAATTCCATGTGAATGACGAAAGTATTAGGTAGATGAAAGATAGTTTATCAAGTTCATGATAAATTGCAAGTATCATCCGCACGCACCAAAAAGGGCGAACACTCGCCCTTTTATTATTTTGGTTGGCAATGAATAACTTGCCCCTTAATACCAGATGCCGAATCGGTCATCAAATACACATAAGCACTCATGATATCCTCAGGTGTTTTTAAGGTATTTGGGTCCTCACCAGGAAAGGCATGAGCTCTCATGTTGGTGCGAGTCGCCCCGGGGTTAATGCAATTAAAGCGTAGGGCGGTGTGGTTTTTGGTCTCTTCGGTAAAAATCGTGCTCATGCCTTCTACCGCTTGCTTGGATAAAGCGTACGCCCCCCAAAATGGTCGCACCTTCGCCACACCAGAGCTAGTAAACACCACCGAGCCACTTGGGGCAGACATCAGTAAAGGAAATAGCGACTGGGTCAGCATAAAGACAGCGGTGGTATTTACACGAATGACTTGCTCAAAAGTGATGGGGTCATACATTTCAAGCGGTGTTAATGCCCCCAAAATTGCAGCATTGTGCAACACCCCATCTAGTCGCCCAAACTCTTTTTGGATTAAAGTGGCAAGCTCATTCATCTGAGCAAAACTTGCATTTTGTAGATCCATTGGCAAGATGGCAGGCATGGCAAGCCCCAACTCTTCTATCTCATCATAGACCATCTCTAGCTTAGATTGTGTCTTGCCCAACAGTAGTACGGTCGCACCACACTTAGCATAAGTTAAAGCAACCGCCTTACCAATACCAGAGCCAGCCCCTGTTACCAAGATGATTTTATCTTTTAGGCAGGTGGTAGTCGGTGTGTAATGAATGATGTCGTGATGTGTTGTCATGATTGTATCTTTGATTAAAATTGTCAATATCAATGCTTAATTGAGTGCGATGGCTGTTTAATCAGTCCTTAAAACACTGTCATCTTAGCAGTTTATTATCTTAATGCCTGCCATGTTACGCTTTAGTCTTAGGCTCATGTTTGTCGTCAACAGCATCGTTGGCACAAAAGCATAAAAGTGCGTAGTTCTGATAAGCACATCAACAAGTGCCTAACAGCCATCACCAAGCTGAGCCAAAATAAATTCGCCAAGTTCATGTGTGCTTGCCACCACTTTATCCGCTCCCCACTCGTGTGGGTTCTCATTGGGGACAATATAACCAAACTCCACCGCAACCGTCATCATGTTAGCAGAACGACCTGCTTGTATGTCACGGATATGGTCGCCCACATAAATGCAGTGATCAGCAGTGATTTTTGTGTCATACTTATCATTTAAAAGGCTGACTGCCAAATACATCGGTTCAGGGTCGGGCTTGGTATTGACCACATCATCAGGGCAGACCAGTACACAGCAACGGTCGGTTAAGGCAAGTTTAGCCAATAATTGCTCGGCTAAATATCTAGGTTTATTCGTAACAATGCCCCAAGCCACACCTTGACGCTCAAGGGTCGTTAATAGCTCATCTAGTCCGTCAAAGAGTCGGCTATCCACACAGATATCCTGCTCGTAAAGGTCTAAGAATTCTTGGCGGTAGGCAAGCAATCTCTCATCAGTATCCATACTCTGAGCAAGCTCATCACCGAACATCAGGCGTACCATCGCCCTTGCACCTGCCGAAACTTGCTCACGAATGGCAACATCTGTTGGCGGTAAGTGGTCGTATTTATGACACATCTGCTTGATGATGCGGATAAAATCAGGGGCGGTATCAATGAGCGTGCCATCTAGGTCAAATAAAACAGCCTTGATTGTTGTCATGCTTACTTACCATCATGCTTTTTGGTAAATGCCATCATATAATTAACATCAACATTCGCATTAGATAGCCAAAATCTTTTGGTTAGTGGATTATAATGCAGTCCTGTCATATCCATGCGGTCAAAACCCGCTCGGATTGCCATTTGATCAAGCTCGGCTGGCGTGATGAATTTATGGTAATCATGCGTACCCTTATCCACCAATCTCAACACATACTCCGCCCCCAAAATGGCGAACAAATAGGATTTGGGGTTGCGATTGATGGTTGAGGCAACAAATACGCCACCAGCTTTTAATAGAGTAAAGCACACCTCAATGATGGCAGATGGATTGGGCACATGCTCCAACATTTCCATGCAAGTAACCACATCATAAACGCCCGCCTGCTCTTTGGCTAGCTCCTCTATCGCCACACATCGAAACGACAGGCTGTCTGCCATGCCAGTCCGCTCAGCATGAATCCTGCCAGCATGAAGGTTTTCTTCTCCTAGATCCACACCCAACACTTTCGCCCCACGCACCGCCATCGAATGCGACAAAATACCACCGCCACAACCAACATCCAGTACGCTTTTGTTTAACAGTGGTGAGCCATACTGCTCGTGTGCCTTATCTTCAATCCAGTTTAATCGCAACGGATTGATGTCATGCAAAGACTTAAATGCCCCATTTCTATCCCACCATTCATCGGCAAGACGGGTAAATTTACCAATTTCATCAAAATCAACATTCTGCTGTGCTGTGTGCATATTTATTCCAAGATTAGGCATACTGCCAATATCTTATCATCTTAGGCAAAATTAAGCAAAAATTTACGCTTCTGGCAATACATCTCTAACAATACGCACCAATAAACCACAACCATTAACCTGCTCACCAAAACACCACCAAAACCCACAAAAATGCCAAAGTATCACCCCAATCAGCCAAACACAGTCTATCAAATCGCATGAGTATGCAAAATCACCACAATCTGTAAGAGAGTGTTAATAAATCTGTTACTCTTTTTTACCAAAAATGCGGTAAACTATCGCAATATTTTTATTTGCATTATTTCAATGACGAGTCAAATTTGATAAAATGAGTAATCTTGACAATTTTTATCAATGAGTGCTAACAAAAGCGGGTGAAAGTTTCTTGCCCAATGCCGTTTTATAAGGATTTCCAATGAAATACATCCCAAAGTTCTCTCTACTGGTAACTGCCATCGCCTTAGCAGGTCAGGCATTTGCTGCCGATTTTGTTGAAGGCAAAGACTATCAAAAAGTCGCCAACCCTGAAAACATTGCAGGGGACATCATCGTTGTTCGTGAGTTCTTTTGGTATGGTTGCCCACATTGTTACGCCCTAGAACCACATATGCAAAAATGGGCAAAAACTCGTGCCAAAGATGTGGCATTTTTCCGCACCCCTGCCGCCATGAATCCTGTCTGGGAAGTGCCTGCTCGTGGTTTTTATGCTGCTCAGCAGATGGGGCTTGAAAACAAAACCCATCAAGCACTATTTGACGCTGTGCATAAAGATGGCAAAAGAAACATCATCTCTAATCAAGAAAATTTAGCGAACTGGTATGCTTCACAAGGTGCCGACAAAAGCAAATTTAACAGCTTCTACAACTCATTTTCCGTAAGCACCAAGATTGAGCGTGCCAAACAAGGGGCAACTCGCTACCAGTTGACAGGCGTGCCTGCGGTCGTAGTACATGGTAAATATGTCGTACCTGGTACAGATGAAAAAGTAACACAAGTTGTTGATTTTCTTATTAACAAAGTGCGTAATGAAAAACAATAACTCATACAAATCCCTTCAAAAACCAAGCCTGCGTTCTCATGCAGGCTTTTTTGTCGGCAATCGCTTACACTTATTGACGACATTTACCAATAGCAAAACATGGCTGATTTTGAGATACTATGCACACAGCGAAGGATAAGGTAAACGGAGCTACCAACTAAGGATAGATGCTGTAACATGGAGTAAACGCAAAGGGCAAGATCGCCGAAGGACTAAAGTAATAAAGCCGAGTGTTTGACATTCGGCTTTATTACTTTAGTCTAGTGCATTTATTCGCTTGATTACATTGGCATGGGCGATGATGCATGGACATTCATCACATTGATAAGATTGCCACTTCTTTGACATAGCTTGTAAAATCTGCTTCACTCTCCAACAATAGTTCATCATCACCTAAATGCTTGGCGTATGCTATCCACAATAACAACTGATAGACACTGTTGTATTCTGCCTTTTTAAACTGCTTAACAAACTGCTTCATCGCACCATCATCGTGTAGCTGTAAGCGAGATAACCACGCTTCAATCTTGGTGCGTTGCTCAGGCGTAAACAACATCTCAAATAAAGCCTGCGTCAGCACATGACGATCTTCTTCAATGATGAGTTTACCCACTCGCTTGATTTGACGGTTTTTGGCGGCAACACTATTGATTTGGATAAGGTGCTTTAATTCTTCCAAAAAATACTCACTGACAGGCAGATTGTCTAACTGTTTTTTGGATAAATTGGCAAGTGGCTCGCATAGAGCTTGCAGACGCTCATGAGCTTTTTTAATCTCGGTGCGAGATACTCGCATGTCTTGTTTTGACCAGTCGATGTTCATGGATATTCTCTTTTTGATTAACTGAATAAATTCACCAGTGGCGTTTTTCACGGTGCTTGACGATAACTGGCATATTGGCAGGTAATCTAAGCCTTAACAGCTCACCCACCATCTCATTGATATACACCGAGCGATGTTTACCACCTGTGCAACCGATGCCAATAGTAACAATATAGCGGTTATTATTTAAGAAGCTAGGCAACCATTTTTCCAAAAAGTCTGCGATGTCATGTGCCATGTCATCCACTTCTGGATAACCAGCAAAAAATGCCTTAACTTCATCATCACGACCTGTCTGCACCCGAAGACGCTCTTGCCAATATGGATTGGGCAAGATACGCACATCAAAGATAAAATCAGCGTCAATAGGTGCACCATTTTTAAAGCCAAAAGACAGCAGATTGACCACCACGACATTATCCACGCCGATGTGGTCTCTTACCTTTTCTTTTAGCTCGTGGATATTAAGCATACTGGTATCTATCTTAATATCTGCAAGGTTAGCGACAGGCTGTAACAACTCTATCTCTTTGGCCAGTGCGTTAGGCAGGCTATTGACAGTTGGCATGAGCGGATGCACACGGCGAGTCGCTCCAAAACGAGCCACCAGTACGCTCTCTTGGGTGGTGGCATACAACACCTTAACCGCATCGCCATATTTACTCATCAAAGTGGCATAAACCGCAGGAAAATTAGATAAATCCGCTTTCGGTGCACGCACATCAATGCCAAGTGCAACTTTTTTCATGTCGTTGCCAATCAAATCATCCACCGCTTGACCAACCAATGACAACAACAGATTATCAATGACATAAAAACCAAAATCTTCTAAGATATTGAGTATCGAGGTTTTGCCAGAGCCTGATCGCCCTGAGACGATGATGATTTGTGTATCTGTCATACAAAATTCCTTACCGTAGTCATCTGCGTTATGACAAGACCATCTCCAAATTATCCAAAAGCCTTGCACGCCCCGCAAAGACAGCTGCCAATATAACCAAATTTTTATCGTCAGGGCTAATCGGTTGTAGCCGATCATTTAAAAGCTCTAAATAATCAACTTTTAGATTTAGGGCTGTCAATTCATCATTGTACTTTTGAATGATATTGGCATAGTCAGCAAAATCTGCCTTTTGAATGTCGCTTTTAATTTTTTGCAAGGTTTGCTGAATGACTGGGGCAATTTTTCTTTGGTCATCAGATAAATAGCCGTTTCTTGACGACAACGCCAAGCCGTCATTAGCACGCACAACATCCACCCCAACGACATCAATGCCAAAATTTAATTCATCATTTAACTGGCGAATGATGGCAAGCTGTTGATAGTCTTTTTTGCCAAAGACCGCCACATCAGGACGCACAATATTAAAAAGCTTTGAAACCACCAACCCCACCCCATCAAAATGCGTAGGACGACTTTTACCGCATAAAACTTTGGTTATCTCACCGCTTAATACCTGTACATTCGGCGGATAAGTCGGATACATCTCTGCCACACTGGGTGCAAAAACGAAGTTAGCTTCAGCGTTTTGTAATTTTTGACAATCTTCATCTAGCGTTCGTGGATAGCTGTCAAAATCTTCGCCTACGTCAAACTGCGTAGGATTAACAAAAATACTCACCACAACAATATCAGCGTATTGTTTGGCGGTTTTGACAAGCTGAATATGCCCTGCGTGCAGATTACCCATTGTGGGGACAAGGGCGATTTTTTGATGGCGATGTGCCGTCAGTTGAGCTTGCAGGTCTGCAATGGTGTTAAGAATTTTCATATTCATCAAACTTTGACTTAAAAACTGTGTTCTACACTAGGGAATGAACCGTCCTTGACCGACCGATGATAATTAACAAACGCTCCTAAAATATCGCCTGTCGTATTGCCATCATCCTTTAAGAAGTCTTTAACAAATCTAGCAGGCTTGCGAGTATGCACGCCCAACATATCGTGCATCACAAGCACCTGACCATCTGTACCTGCACCTGCCCCAATACCGATAACAGGCACGGCAAACTGCTGAGTAACGATTGTAGCAAGGCTTGCAGGCACACATTCAAGCAAAATGATGCTCGCCCCTGCATTGACTAAAATCTCACAATCTTTAATAAGTCTATCCGCTTGCTCATCTGTCTTGCCTTGTACCTTATATCCGCCAAAGACATTAACCGACTGTGGTGTCAATCCTAAATGCACGCAGGTTGGCACACCGTTTTTGGCAAGAATCTCAACAATGGGTGCAAGCTCACTACCACCTTCAATCTTGACAACATTCGCCCCCGCCTGCATCACCGCACGACTGCTGACAATCGCATCATGAATCGTGGCATAGCTCATGAATGGCAAATCAGTCAAAATCAAGGCATGCTGATTGGCTCGTGCGACATTGGCGGTATGATAGACCATATCTGCCACCGTAACAGGCAAAGTAGAGGCCTGTCCTTGCACCACCATACCCAAGCTATCACCAACCAAAATCGCATCAATCTTAGCAAGTTCCATCAGATGGGCAAAAGACGCATCGTAGCAGGTCAAGCAACTAAACTTTTCGCCAGTTTTTTTAAATTTGGTTAGGGTGGATAAGGTAGTAGGAACTGTTGGTTTTTCGGCTAAGTAGGTCATATTATTTTTCTTGTTTTATCAATCCGTCATGACAAGAAGCGATGGGCAGTTCGGCAATTTTGATATCACCAATCACAAGGCTAGGGTCCAACTCAAGCAGTGGAATAACCACAAAATTTCTTAGCAAAATCTCTTTATGTGGCACAATTAAGCGTTCATTATGAATTATCTCATCGCCATACAGCAAGACATCTACATCAAGCGAGCGTTCACCCCAGCGTCTTAGCCGTACTCGCCCTGCACTATTTTCTAGAGCTTGACAAACATCAAGTAGCTCAAGTGGGGCAAGCGTAGTCTTAGCAGACAACACCGCATTAACAAAATCAGGCTGGTCGGTAACGCCATAAGCCTTTGATGAATACAACGATGACAACCTGACATCACAAAAACGCTCATCGGTCAGCAGGGCATCACGCACCGCCAAAATGTGGCTGATTGGGTCACCCAATTCATTAGCAATGTTGCCACCAAGCCCCAAATAAATCCGTACCATCTCCGTCATGATTGCACCCATTAGTCCTGCAATCGTGGTTTGGCGTTGGGTTTTTTGCGTTTTTTGGATTTGGTGGTTTTGTCGTTAGCACTGGCTTTTTTGGGCTGTTGTGTCTGCTTGGATTTTGGTTTGGCAGACTTCGCAGGCTGACCACTGACATCTGACTCAGTCAATCCAAGCAGCTTATCTTTGATGGATAATAGCGATGATGGCTGACGCTTACGGTAGCGGCGAGCAGGAATGTATGGCTCATCATTATTGAGTAGTTTTAAAAATTCTGCTTGCGTATAATTCACCTGCTCAAAAGTCGGCACAATCACCTCACGCAGGCGAGGCGTGGCTTTTTGGTCTTTTGGTAAAAACTCATCAAGGTTTTTGGCGACAAAGAGTGGCTTGCGAACCTGTGTCTGATCAGTTTCATCATACTCAGATGCTGATAACTGCTGTAGTTGTAACAGCTCATCATTCATGCCACTTCTTTGGCGGCGGCGTGATGGGGTGCCTGCAGTGCTACCACCATTGGCAAAAGCCTCAATCATCTGTGCTTTTTGGATAGCATCTGCATCTTGATAAGCCTGCCACCACTTGCCCATACCATTGGTCGACTCGGACAGTTCATGCTTATCATGCGCCTCTCTTACAACCAAAAAATCAAACGCCGCACGGAACTTGGCGTGACGCTCAAGAGTAGCAATATCACGCACACGAGGATTGGCAAGTTTGGGCTGCATTAGCCAAATACTTGTGATAAATTCTTCAGCAAATTTTGGAATGGCGGTTTTTAGACGCTGAGCGTCAATGACCTTGGCAGCAGATTTTTGCTGTGCTTCATAAAAAGGCAAGCCTTTTTTCTTAAGTTTGGCAAGCTGATGCAAATAATTTTCCCACAAAAGTGCCGCATAAAAAAACGCAGGATTTACCCCTTTGCCCATATTAACACGCTTATCGGTATTATTTGCAATAGCCATCATCAATGGTGTCGGCTGTTTTGGTGCATAGGTCATCAAGCTACTCATCGCACCATGTTGAAAAAGCAGTGGCAACAGTGGGGTCAGATAACCCCCCACAAACATTTTGACCGTCTCATCATATAAGCGATGAGCAGACACCTGCTCAAGTAGCGACCAGTTAGTCTCATGAAACTGCCGTGCCAACTCATCATCAAATTCAAAGCTCAATTTCGCCTTAAATCGCAAGGCACGAAGCAGACGCACAGGGTCTTCTTCTATTCGCACTTTAGCATCGCCTAGAAGCCTTAATACACCGCTTTTAATATCAGCAGTTGCCCCACAAAAATCAAGCACTTCGCCTTTGATTGGCTGATAATATAAAGCATTAACAGAAAAATCACGACGAGCAAAGTCTTGCTCTATCGTCCCCCAGACATTATCACGAGTAATCATGCCGTCTTCGGTGGTATGTGTGTCGTCCTTAGGCGGTGCACGAAAAGTCGCCACTTCTATCATTTCACGCCCAGAATAAACATGGGCAAGCTGAAAACGCTTACCAATGATACGACAACGACCGCCAAAAACTGCCTTAATCTCATGCGGACGAGCATTCGTCACTGCATCAAAATCCTTCGGCACAAGCCCCAAAAGACTATCACGCACACCGCCCCCCACAATATACGCCTCAAAGCCCGCCTTAGTCAAGGTACTGGCCACCTCAATAATGCTGTGTGGCAAAGCCGACTTGCTCAGACCAAGTGCTTTATCGTGATGCACAACCATTTTTTGTGTTTTCTTGGTTTTTCTGCTTCGGCTTGACTTATTGGATCTACCAAAGTTCGCTGGCTGATACGCCATGCTTAACTTCTCCTTGATGGTTATAAAATATTTTTTATGATAAAACCATCTATTTTAACTGTTATTGACAAAAAAAGCGACAACCGCCTCTTTTTTATCCAAAAATGCTGCCCAAACACCCATCTGATCAATCCAAAACACTCAATCGGTGCCTGTTTTTATCCAAAATCGCTTGCCCAATACCCTTTACCTGCATCAAATCATCTACCCGCTCAAACCGTCTTATCTGTGTGCGGTACTTGATGATGCGTTCGGCAGTGGCAACACCCACCCCTTGCAGGCTAGCAAAGTCGCTGGCAGTGGCGGTGTTAATGTTGATGGGCTTAGTGCGTGGTTTTTTAATGAGTTGCTCATAGGCACTGATGGCATCAAGATAGCATTGTTCTTTGGCGGTGGCGGTAGGTGAAAGAAAAACCGTAGCAATCACGCCCATGACAAGTAAGATGTTCAATCGTGCACACATACCATCACCGCTTTTCATCAGCCTTTGCCATGTTCCAATAGTTATCCATCTCAGCCAAGTCGCTTTCTGCTAGCGTTTTGCCTTGTGCCATCAACGACTGCTCAACATAGGCAAATCGGCGTTTAAATTTACTATTAGCATCTTGCAACGCCATTTCAGCGTCAATATCTAGATGACGAGCCAGATTGGTCAGCACAAATAACACATCGCCAAGCTCGCCTGCAATCTTGTCTTTTTGGGTTTGGTTTAGCTTGTCGGTCTGATAAGCAAAATCAGGCGTGGGCAATTCGGCTTGTAACTCGCCTAGTTCCTCTTGCAATTTACCCAATACACCACCCAGATTTTCCCAATCAAAACCCACCTTAGCAGATGATTTTTGTAAATTTTGGGCTGTCATCAGTGCCGTACCTGCCCTTACCTCTGATAGCAACCGTTTTGGACGATTTTTATTTTCGGCAGCTTTAATCTCGTTCCAACGGCGTTTGACATCTTCATCTGTTTGTAGGTTTTCTTTGTCAAAGACATGGGGATGCCTGCGTATCAGCTTTTCTTGCAAGGCATGAATGACATCACCCATATCAAATCTTCCTGCTTCAGCATATAGATGAGCATGAAAGATGACCTGCAACAACACATCGCCAAGCTCACCTTTAATATCATCTGTGGCAGATGGGCTTTGGTCATCATTGCTAATTGCCTCTATGAGTTCAAAAACTTCTTCTAGGGCGTATTTTTGCAAAGATTGGTTGGTTTGTTTAGCGTCCCAAGGGCAATCGGCACGAAGGCGTTTCATGAGAGCGACAAGGTCAGTAAAATTGGGCGTAGGAGTCATGACACCATCCAAAAATAAACCCCATGATAGCACATCATGGGATTTGATAAAAGAGATACTATTGAGCCAAATCAGCAAACAACGCCGTGGATAAGTACCGCTCGCCTGATGAAGGTATCACCACCACAATCATTTTGCCTGCATTTTCAGGACGACTTACCACTTGTAGGGCTGACCAAACGGCTGCTCCTGCACTAATACCCACCAAAATCCCTTCTTTTTCTGCCATCTGGCGAGCTGTGGCAAAAGCAGAGTCTGCCGTAACCGTGATGACCTCATCATAAATTTTGGTGTTTAAAATACTTGGTACAAAACCAGGAGCCAAACCTTGTAATTTATGAGGTCCTTTTTCGCCGCCACTAAATACGGGTGAATCAGATGGCTCTACTGCGATGATTTGCACGCTTGGTTTTTTGGACTTTAATACCTCGCCCACGCCTGTAATCGTGCCACCTGTGCCGATACCTGCCACCACAATATCCACCTGTCCGTCCGTATCATTCCAGATTTCTTCGGCGGTTGTCTCACGGTGAATCTTGGGGTTGGCTAAGTTATCAAACTGGCGTGGCATAAAATAGCCGTCTTGGCTTGCCAGCTCATTTGCCTTAGCAATCGCCCCACCCATACCCTCTGATGCAGGGGTTAGCACCAGCTCTGCTCCGTATGCACGAAGCAAAGCACGGCGTTCTAAGCTCATGCTCTCTGGCATGGTGATGACAAGCTGATAACCCTTAGAAGCACACACCATGGCAAGCCCGATGCCTGTATTGCCACTCGTGGCTTCTACAATTTTGGTATTTTTGTCAATCAAGCCATCTTTTTCAGCTTCATTAATCATAGAGATGGCGATGCGGTCTTTAACCGAGCTTGCTGGGTTGAAATACTCTAGTTTAGCAACAACACGAGCAGGCAGACCTTCAGTTAGGCGGTTTAACGCCACCAAAGGCGTGTTGCCAATGAGATCTGTGATGTTCTTAGCGATATTCATGATAGGTCTCCGATATATAATAGCATAATCATCATAACAAACTTTTCTTAAAATTTATAGGCAAAAAAAGTTAAGAGTTATTCTATTTTAGAATTTTAACAACCCATCATTTTTGTTGGTAAAAACATGGTAAAATTAAACTTATTTTTATTGATAATCAGGATAACCTATGACCACTTTTGCCCCCATCTCCATCTCCTGCTTTAAAGCATATGATGTGCGTGGCGAGCTTGATGTTAATTTAGATAGCACCATTGCTTATCGCATTGGGCGTGCTTTTGCCCAGTATTTAAACAATGGCAAAGACAACCCCGCCATCGTGGTTGGTTCAGACATTCGCCCCTCTAGCGAATGCCTAAAACAATCTGTCATTGACGGCATTACAGATGCAGGTGTTAATGTCATTGACTTGGGCATGACAGGCACCGAAGAAGTTTATTTTGCCACCAGCCACTACAACGCCATCGGTGGTGTTGAAGTAACCGCAAGCCACAACCCCATCAATTACAACGGTCTAAAAATGGTGCGTGAAAACTCTCGCCCCATCAGTGCTGACACAGGTCTGGCGGACATTCGCACCATCGCCGAAAACGGTGAGTTTGTACACGCCACCAAAGGCAAAGTTAGCCTAATTACCAACAAAACCGCCTATATTGACAAGCTCATGAGCTTCACCAACACCGCCAAATTTAGCCCAAAAAAAATCGTAGTCAATAGCGGTAATGGGTCAGCAGGTCCTGTGGTTGATGATCTTGAACAGCGTCTTGGCGATAAAATTGAGATCATCAAAATACACCACACCCCAGATGGTTCATTTCCCAATGGCATTCCAAATCCCATGATTACCGCCAACCAACAAGTCACTTCACAGGCGGTCATCGCTCACAAGGCAGACTTTGGTGTGGCGTTTGATGGGGATTTTGACAGATGTTTTTTGTTTGATGAACAAGGCAGATTTATTGAAGGCTCATACATCGTAGGTATGTTGGCCGAGGTCTTTTTAAAAAAACATCAAGGTCAATCCATCGTCTATGACCCTCGTGTGATTTATAACACCCAAAACATCATCGCCAACAATGGTGGCATACCTGCCATCAGCAAATCAGGGCATTCATTCATCAAGCAAGTCATGCGTGAAACAGGGGCGATTTATGGTGGCGAAATGTCTGCCCACCATTATTTCCGTGATTTCGCCTATTGCGATAGTGGCATGATTGTCTGGCTACTTGTCATTGAGCTTTTATCGGTAACAGGTAAAACATTATCAGAGTTGGTCAACGGCTATATTGCCGATTTTCCAAGTTCAGGAGAGCTAAACTTTCGCTTGGGTGCTTTGACCGCAGATGACATTTGTGCCAAACTTGAACAAACATACAAAGAATTTCACCCCACCAAAAACACCCTAGATGGTTTGAGTCTAGATTTTGGTCATTGGCGATTCAACCTGCGTTCGTCCAATACCGAGCCACTCATTCGCCTTAATATTGAAACCAAAGGCGACTCAACGCTCCTAACAACCAAAACCGATGAGATTTTGACGCTACTAGCAGAATCTGGAGCGGTGAGTGCCGATCATTAGGTGTATGCCAGTACAATAAAAGTCCTACCAACCGCAGGACTTTTATTATTTTTTTATGGCAGATTTGTTGTTAGAGTGCATCACACCGCCAAATCTGCCAAGTCTCCTTTATCTTCTAACCACGCCTTACGATCGGACGAGCGTTTTTTTGCAAGTAGCATATCCATGACACTACTGGTGCTGCCAAAGTCATCAATATCAAGTTGCACCAAACGGCGAGTATCAGGATTCATGGTTGTCTCACGCAAATGATCAGGGTTCATCTCGCCTAAACCCTTAAAGCGGGTAATTTGTGGCTTACCCTTAGACTTGGTTTGTTTCAAGATGGCGTTTAGCTCATTATCATCTAGGGCATAATGCACATCTTTACCAATGTCTATGCGGTACAAAGGGGGCATGGCAACAAACAAATGCCCTGCTTCCACCAGCGAGCGAAAATGCTTGACAAACAATGCACAAATAAGCGTAGCAATATGCAGTCCATCCGAGTCTGCATCCGCTAGGATACAGATCTTGTCATAGCGTAATTCAGATAAATCATCAGATGCTGGATCTACGCCTATGGCGATGGCGATGTCATGAATCTCTTGACTGGATAATACGGTGTCATGCGAAACTTCCCATGTATTTAGGATTTTGCCACGCAGGGGCAAGATTGCCTGAAAATGTCTGTCTCGGGCTTGCTTAGCAGACCCACCTGCACTGTCGCCTTCCACCAAGAACAACTCTGCACCGTCTTTGAATTCACCCTTACAATCAGCCAACTTACCTGGCAAGGCAGGACCTTGGGTGATTTTTTTTCGGGCGACTTTTTGGGCAGATTTTAACCGCTTGCCTGCTTTACTGATGGCAAGCTCAGCAATCGCTTTGGCAGTGTTAGGATAAGTATTTAACCACAGACTAAACGCATCTTTAGCAAGTGCCTGCACCAGTGGCGACGCTTCACGGCTTGATAAGCGTTCTTTGGTTTGACCGCTAAACTGCGGCTCAGCAAATTTTAAGGATAAAATATAATTAACGCCGTCCCACACATCATCAGCAGTTAGGCGAACATTTCTAGGCAAAAGGCTGTGAATCTCACAAAACTCACGCAAAGCGTCCGTAATCCCTGTGCGAAGTCCATTAACATGCGTACCGCCTTGTGCTGTGGGAATAAGGTTGACATAACTTTCACAAATGGGCGTGCCAGACTCAGGCAACCACGCAATCGCAAAAGTCGCTCCACCACGCTCGCCTGCTGTCGGCTCTCCACTAAAATAAAAAGGCACCTCAGGAATGATGGCAAGCTCGCCAAGCTGTTCGGTCAAATATTGCACCACACCATCTGTGTATTGCCAGCTTTCGCTGGTATCAGGCTCGATTTCGTTGATAAAGTCAATCTTTAACCCTGCTGATAGGACGGCTTTGGCTTTTAAGTTGTGCTTTAGGGCTTTGATGGAGAACTTAGGATTATCAAAATACTGCTCATCTACCCAAAATCGCACCTGCGTGCCTCGTTTTTTCTTGATGGCAGACGGCTGATTCATCAAGGGGCTGATCGCTGTGCCATGCTCAAAATTCATCTGATACTGTATGCCATCTCGCCACACAGTAACCTCCACACGCTTGGATAAAGCATTGACCACGCTAATCCCCACGCCATGCAGACCACCAGAGATGGCGTAATTATCGGTGGAGAATTTTCCTCCTGCGTGCAGACGAGTCAAGATAAGCTCCACACCTGACTGGTTAAATTCAGGGTGAATATCGGTGGGCATACCTCGTCCGTCATCAAGCACAGATAGCGAGCCGTCAGTATGCAGGGTAACAATGATATTTTTGGCGTGTCCAGCCAACGCTTCATCCACAGAATTATCAATCACCTCTTGAGCCAAATGATTGGGGCGAGTGGTGTCGGTATACATACCAGGGCGGCGGCGGACAGGTTCTAGCCCTTCTAGGACTTCTAGGTTTTGGGTGGTGTAGCTCATATGTATTGGAATGTTATGATGAAAGAGAGTATTTTAGCCGATTTTTGATTTAATTTGAATGCTTAGTTTAACTGATTGATTTTATTTATTTTTATTATGGCGTATTATCAAAAAGACATTTTTGATATCATCATCAGACTTACACTTTGAGTAAAGCACTTGTGGGCTTATGGCATATTTTATGGGATTTATAAAATACAATCTGACAAAAAAGGAATGCAACACTACATTCCTTTTTATTTAAAAACAGGATTATAAATCCTTGACGCTACTTGGTTTTGCCTCTAGTGCCTCAGCGTTGAGCTGTTGCATGAGCGGACTTTGATGAAAATCATAAACCGCTTGTTTATTTGATTCGCTTAGCGTCTCAAATACATCGGGCAGTCGCACACCAATCCAAATCAATGCACACATCAACACCTTATCGCCCCACGAGTTGCTGTCGGCCGATAGGGGTGCTAGATTTGGCAAAGTACCTTTTAATAACTCAGTGGAGCGAGCCACAAAGGGGTGAAGCTCTTGTCCTTCTGGTGTAAATCGCTGGATTGAAAAAGCACGCACACCCTGAGCCAAAATCCCAAATGCTTTGGCAATTGAAGGCAAATCGGTGCTGTTATTGGCATAAAATTGCGGAGCAATCGCCTGAATGATGAGCATGGTCTCAGTGATGACCTCGCCTGTATCTAAGAGCAAAGCTGGCACTTGGCTGAACGAATTGACAGAGACAAGCTCTGTAGGATTATCCCAAGGCATGACAAACTTTAATGCCAAGTCCACCTGCTCTAGCTTGGCAATCATAAGTAAAATACGAGTATAAGGCGAAGTGGTGCTGATGTATAAAGTGTGCATAAAAACTCCGTGATGATTAATTAGTGAATAATAAAACCCAGTCCATCACCTGCTGAACCTGACTATCGTAGTCGCTCATGCGGTGGTCGCCCCCATCTTGGGCGGTTACACCAACACAATGGCTTTCAAAAAAATCTTTGGTAGCATCAGCATCTAATAGTTCATCACCCATTTTTAATAGAACTTTGATTTTATTAGGATGCTTGACTGTTAGGCGGTGGTTTTCAAACCAACCAAGATCGGCATATTTGATTTGCCAACCGCCAGTTGTGCGATAAATCACGCTATCATTGCTAAGATCTTTGGTGTCAAAATTATCCTGCAAAAAGCGTCTGAATGACAAATCAGGGCGTATGCTTGGGTTTAGCAGGATACATGGCGTGCCTGTCATATCAGATAACAGCGTGGCAAAATAACCCCCAAGCGATGAACCCACCAGTACGCAGTTAGGGTGGTCATTGATGAGAGCCAAGATTTTTGCTACCACCTCATCAGGTGGACAATTCAAATCAGGACGAATAGTCTCAATGCCAACTTTCTTGGCATGGTCAGCAGTGATAATGGCTTTGTTGGCGTTAGGGTCGGCATCTAGTCCGTGTAGATAGATGATGGTCATAAGTTTTTCCAAATCAACATTAAAATATTGATAAAATTAAAAAAAATTACTATAGTAATCTTTGAATAAATTTTAGATGTGCCATTATGTTACAATTTGAGCTGTTCGCCATTGATACCCCCTGTATTGGTGTCTGCACCATGAACAAAAAGGGCTACTGTATCGGTTGCCTACGCAATCGCACCGAACGCCAATCATGGCATACACTCAGCGATGGCGATAAGCATAAGATTTTGATGCTCATCACCAAAAGACGAAAACGACTGCTAGAAGCCAAACAACAAAAAAGACAAGGCGAGCTAGATTTTTGGGAAGCGATTCAACTTGAACTGACCGATTAGTCTCTTGTCCGTACCTCAAGCAGTTCAATCTCAAAGGTTAAATCACTATTTGGCGGAATGCTCCCCACCGTTCGCTCACCATAGCCAAGATGGGCGGGCACGACAAGCTGTCTTTTGCCACCAACTTTCATCGGCTCGTATTCTGACAAATCAAAGGTCAGCCCCCATTTCTCCAGTAGCTTTTTGCCCACATCACTACCTAGCACACCCAAATCCCAGCCCTTAATGACACGCCCTGTGCCAATGACGCACTCGAAGGCTTGTCCACGCTGATGCGAGCTATCAAACACCGTGCCGTCCGACAAATAGCCTGTATAATGAGCGGTAATAAGTGCCCCTCGTTCGGCTGATTTTCCTGCACCAATGACAAGGTCGGTTATTTTAAATGCAGTCATGATAACTCCCGAATAAACTCAAATCGTGGCACAGTTTGCTCACCAATTTTGATATTTTCTATAAACATCGCCAACGGTCGTACCCACACCCCATAATCACCGTATAAGGCACGATAAACAACGAGCCATTCGCCAGTTTCAGAATGACAAGCGGTGTGTAGAACCTGATAAAGATTGCCTTTATGGTGGCGGTAAATACCCAACTTTAGCTCATTCATCACGCACCCGAACCTTAGCCACCGTCTGCACGCCACACGCATCGCTCAATAAAAACACCTCACAGTTTTTTGGGCGAATGGCAAGTTCATAAGCACGAAATGCGGCCATATCCATCATGCGAAGACCATCGTCATGGAGAATCTGCCACATGAGCATACCAATCCACATACCATGCGTAAACACCACATAAGTGCCATCAGGCAACTCATCAAACATCTGTCGAACTTGACGCACACGCCCAACAAAATGCTCAAAACTGTCGCTTGCCGTACCGTCTTGATAGGCGGTATCGCCCTGCTGCCAAAACGCCTCTGCAGTAGCAACCAAATCTTCAAAAGACAAGTCTTTAATACGCTCAAAATCTAAATAATCAAACTCGTGCAACGCTTCAATCACACTTGCCGTTTGCCCTGTCGCCATCAGGTATGGCTCAGCTGTCTGAGCAGTACGCACATAATGAGAGATAAACACCCCATCAATGTGCGGTAGATGCTCACATAGCCAATCCGACAGCTCCAAAGCCTCTACCTTACCCACCTTAGTCAGGTTAATCAGAGAGTTTGGGCGAATGGCGAGCCGAGCATTAGATTCGCTTTGGGCATGGCGGACTAGATAGATTTTTTTCATAAGCATCTTGTTGATTTAAGGTGGTTTTAAAAACCCATTCATTATCATACTGCCTAGCAAACAACCAAAACCAAACAGCATGTATGATGGCAATCAGATATTTTTTCTAGCAATTCTGCTTAACCATCTTGCAACATCATCATGCAAAATTAAGCCACACTCACCCTAGCATACGCCTTTTTGCCTGCTTGTATTACAACCGTTTGCCCCACACTTAAAGCAAAAGATGCGTCCACAACTTGCCCATCGACCTTAACCGCCCCACGAGAGAGCATGTCTTTAGCTTGGGCAGAGTTTTTGGCAAGACCGGCTTGATTTAGCACTTGAGTGATGAACAACTTATCTTGACCGTCTGCCAAGTTTAACGCCACTTCTGGCAAATCAATCGGTAACTCGCCATCTGCCAAACGATTACCTGCCGATTTATGGGCATTCTCCGCACTTTCTTTATCATGGAATCGCTCAATCAATTCCAACGCCAAAATGCGTTTAATCTCTTGTGGGTTGCGACCGTTCGCCATTTCATCAAGTAGGGCATTTACTTCACTCATCGGCTTAAAACTTAGTAGCTCAAAATAACGAGCAATCAGCGTATCGGGCATTGACAGAATCTTTTGGTACATCACGCCAGCACTCTCATCAATGCCAATATAATTACCAAGCGATTTAGACATCTTGTTCACGCCGTCCAAGCCTTCTAATAAAGGCATGGTTAAGCAGACTTGAGCCTCTTTACCATAGCGACCTTGTAGGGTACGCCCCATCAGTAGGTTAAAGGTCTGGTCGGTGCCGCCAATCTCCACATCAGCATCCATCGCAATGCTGTCGTAGCCTTGTACAAGAGGGTATAAAAATTCGTGAATGGCGATGGGTGTTTGGTTGGCATATCGCTTTGAAAAATCATCTCGCTCAAGCATACGAGACACCGTAACCTGACTGGCAAGACCAATCATGTCGCCTGCTGACATTTTGGAAAACCACTCAGAGTTAAAGACGATTTTGGTTTTATCTTTATCCAAGATTTTAAAGACTTGCTCGGCATAAGTCTTGGCATTGCGTCTGACATCCTCTTCGGACAATGGCGGACGGGTGGTGTTCTTGCCTGTAGGATCACCGATACGAGCGGTATAATCACCAATCAAAAATAACACCTCATGCCCCAAATCCTGAAAATGACGCAGTTTATTTAGTACCACCGTATGCCCAAAATGCAAATCAGGGGCGGTAGGATCCATGCCGAGCTTGATACGCAAAGGGCGACCCAATGCCAATTTTTTTAATAAATCTTCTTCTGAATAAAGCTCAACCACGCCTCGTTTTAACAGTTCAAGCTGTTCTTGGGGCGGTAAAAAGTTTGACATGATACACCTATTTATAAAAATTAATTATCGCCCTAGTATAGCAAACTTTTTCTTGTGAAAGAATGCCCAAGTTGGGATTTTCTTTGCCATTGTACGCCCTTAGCTTTATAATAAGCACAGACAACTTCGCTTTTACCATTAGTGATATGCAAAATTGGCAAAAACAAGGACCCAAAAAAGCCTTATAATATCAGCACATTTTACTCAAGCAACGATTTTTCAAGGAATTTTTATGACAATCAATACTTTTTATCTACCAACATGGTTTTCGCCTAAATTGATTGCAGGTATACAGCGTGGCATTGAAAAAGAAGGACTGCGTATGCGTCCCGATGGTTTTGCCGCCAAGACCCCACACCCCACCAAACTCGGCTCTAAACTAACCCACCCTTATATCACGACCGATTATTCAGAAAATCTGCTTGAACTCATCACCGAGCCGTTCTCATCCATTAAAGAAGCCTTGGACATGCTAAGAGAACTGCATGTGCTGGTACATCGCTCATTAGATGACGAACTGATGTGGCCTCTTTCCATGCCCTGCATGACCTCAGATAATGATGAAGACATTCCACTAGCGGATTATGGCACAAGCAACATCGGTAAACTAAAAACCCTATACCGCTCAGGGCTTGGCGTGCGTTATGGCAGAAAAATGCAGACGATTGCAGGACTGCATTATAATCTGTCGGTAGGTGATGACTTGTTTAAGACTTGGTTTGATTGCCAAGATGAAAGCCTTGATTTTACCCAATTTAAAAATAACAAATACCTTGCTCTTATTCGCAACTTTAAACGCCTAACACCGCTTGTACTATACCTACTGGGGGCAAGTCCTGCAGTTTGTGCATCATTCATCAAAGGTCGCAATCATAACCTTGTTCCACTCTTTGAGGGTAGCTGTACTTATTATCAGCCTAACGGCACTAGCTTACGCATGGGCAAGCTAGGCTACACCAACAGCGTCCAAGAGGACCTAAACATCGAATACAACGACCTAGATGAATACATCAAAGGACTGCGTGCCGCCATTGGTACGCCGTTTGCCGATTTTACCGCCCTTGGTGTAGATGACGAACATGGCAATCCTCTACAGATCAATGACCACATTTTGCAAATTGAAAATGAATTTTATAGCCCCATTCGCCCAAAACAAATTACCAAATCTGGCGAAACACCGACTGCAGCCCTTGATGCTCGTGGCATCGCTTATGTGGAATTTCGTGCCATTGACCTAGACCCATACAGCGACATCGGTATTCGTATGCAGACCGCTTGTTTCTTAGAAGTACTAGCAATATACTGCCTGCTACTTGATTCGCCTGCTTTATATAAAGACGAAGAAAAACGCCTACAAGCCAATATTGACACTGTGGTCAATCACGGTCGTAGCACAGGCGTGGTCATCAAAACCGAGTCAGGCGATATGTATCTGCACGACTGGATTGTCAAACACCTAACTAATATGCAAATCATCGCCGATGCCTTCGATCATCATCATGGTGGCAATGCCTACCGTGAAGCATTGGCAATGATGCAAGGCAAGGCGACCAACCCAGAGTTTACACTCTCTGCCCAAATTGAAGCAGATAGCCGCCGCTTAGGTGGCACTTGGGAGCTGGGCAAATTGCTCGCTAAAAAACACCAAGAACAACTACAAAAACACGCTTTAAGTCAAGAGCACGAAGAACGCTTTGCTAAGCTCGCCACTGACTCCATCGCAGAACAAACCGCCATCGAACAAAAGGACAGTGTGTCATTTTATGAGTACATTCAGACTTATCGTCAGTGATTTTTTAGTTCATTTAAGAAAATTTATGGCTTATCGTCAATGCAACGCCTTGCTACTTGCCATCTGTATGGTAGGTAGCGTATTTGCCATTGGCTACCTTCAACACACCCTAGGGCTTGAACCTTACCCTTTATGCATCTTTTAGCGAATTGGGCTTTGGGTGATGGGTAGCTTTGCTTTGCTCGGACTGATTTTTAATCCAAAAAGAAAAAGCACTCGCCTAGTGCTGTGGCTAGGCTCGCTCATCGGCACGCTATGGGGAACAGCACGCCATGTTTGGCTACAACACTTACCACCCGACCAAGTACCTACCTGCGGTCCAGGGCTAAACTACTGGGTGGAAACCCTGCCCATCATGCAGGTCTTTGAGCAGGTATTAAAAGGCTCAGGGGAATGTGCCAAGATTGACTGGACTTTTTTGGGGTTATCCATTCCCATGCAGACACTGATTTTGTTGGTTCAGTTGGGCAGTATCATCAAAAAACACTCAAGCTGATTTTTAAAATTCAAACAAATCATCATCAAAATCACAAACGCCATGCACGCCAACACCATTTAACAAATAAAAAAACCGCCCTTGATAAAAAATTTGTTATAATTTGCCAAATTACCAACATTGCTATAAGGCATCATCATGCACATTCATTTTTTGGGTATCTGTGGGACTTTCATGGGGTCTCTTGCTCTGATTGCTCGTAGTCTTGGACATACCGTTACAGGCTCAGACACTGCCATTTATCCGCCCATGAGTACACAGCTTGAGCAAGCTGGCATTGAGATTTTAGAAGGTTATGATGCCGCCCATCTTAATCTTAGCCCTGATTTGGTCGTGGTGGGCAATGTCTGCAAGCGTGGCATGGAAGCGGTTGAATATATGCTAAGCCATCATCTGCCATACACTTCAGGTCCGCAGTTTCTTTGCGAGCATGTCTTACAACATCGCCATGTTCTAGCAGTGGCAGGCACGCACGGCAAGACCACAACCACGACCATGCTGTCTTGGATTTTGCAGTACGCAGGGATTGACACAGGCTTTTTAATCGGCGGCGTGCCACTTGTCAATACTGATGATGAGCGACTAAAATCCGCCTTTGCTCACAGTTCACATCTTGGCAAAGATTACTTTGTCATTGAAGCGGACGAATACGACTCTGCATTTTTTGACAAACGCTCCAAATTCGTGCATTACCGTCCAACAACTGCGATTTTAAACAACTTAGAATACGATCATGCTGACATTTTCCCTGATTTAAAGGCGATTCAGACTCAGTTTCATCACATGATTCGCATGATTCCAGCAACAGGGCAAATCATCATGCCTGCCAATACCAACAGCCTAGAAGAGACGCTTAACATGGGCGTGTGGACACCTGTATGGCGAACCAGTATTGATGGCGATTCAGATTGGCAAGCCAGCCTAATAAAAGAAGACGGCTCGCTGTTCCATGTGAAACACGGCGATGATAATGGCACGGTCAGTTGGAATATGAGTGGCACACACAATGTCCATAATGCCTTAGTTGCCATCGCTGCAGCCCATCATGTCGGCGTCAGTGTGAGCAAGGCGTGTGAAGCATTATCAAACTTCGGTGGCATAAAACGCCGCATGGAGCTGATTGGTGAGATAAATGGCATTCAAGTCTATGACGATTTCGCCCACCACCCTACCGCCATCACCACCACTCTAGACGGTGCCAAGAAAAAGCTAAACGGTCGCACCATCTGGGCAGTCATTGAGCCACGAAGTAACACCATGAAGCTTGGTAGCCACCGTGAGCAACTTGCTCCTTCTGCCTTGCTTGCTGACCATGTGCTATGGTATGAGCCTGAGAATTTGACTTGGGGACTGACCCAAGCCATCGGCAACACACCCAATCAATTAGTACTAACCAGTACCGATGCCATCATCAACCATCTGGTCAAGCACGCCAAATCAGGCGATGTCATTATCATCATGTCCAATGGTGGCTTTGAGAGCATTCATACCAGATTGCTTGATGCACTACACAAATAATCCACCTTTGATAAAGCCATCTAAAAATCCGAATGCCCAACGAAACATTCGGATTTTTTATGAACTACGATAACATTTAGGACGCTAACAATGCTCGACCTTCAAACTGCTCAAAAATCGCACGCTCATCATCACCCCATGCCATTTTTTTACCATCACTATCTGCCTTAACCATCACCGACTCAGCTGTCGCTACAATGGCAGATTGAGCAATACTATAAAACACCTTTTCAAAAACAATGCTTGTATTACCCAAACTTTTGGTACGCACACCGATAAGCAGTGTGTCAGGATAGGTAACAGGGCGTTTGTATTGGCAACTGCTTGCCGCCAAAATGGTCATGATGTCGGTGCGTGTTTGTACCATGCCTGCCGCCCGCAGATAGCTAATGCGTGCCGATTCAGCATAACGGTAAAATGCCACATTATTGAGATGATGAAAGCCATCCATCTCCCCCCAAGCCACAGGCTGTACATGTACGCTAGGGTAGTCCGCCAACTCTGATGGGCGGTCATCGCCTGTCAATATCGGCTTGAAAATTCCTTGAGCCTCAATCATTTAAACATCCGCCTTTGGTTTAAAACCTGCTGGGCGTTCATAATCACCATTATCCAAAAACAACTCTCGTTGTTCAGCAAGATATTTTTTGGCATCTTTATTCACCATACTTAGGTGCTTTTCATTGATGAGCATGGTCTGTAACTCAATCCATTCATCCCATGCTTTTTTTGAAACGGTGTTTTGGATTTCCTCACCTTTGGTATTGGGGAATGGTGGAGCAGATAATTTAGGCAACTCCTGCTTGTATTTACGACACATAACAAGGTTGGCTTTAGGGTTAAAGATTTCCATGACATTCTCCAAGTGATAAAACCGCATTATAACAAATGTAAATATTTTGGCAAAACAGCACAACGCCCATCAACATACAAATCAAACAAGATGACAAAGCCTAACAATCCAGTTTTGATACCCAAATACGCATCAAAACCTTATAACCAAGCAGTGTTCATACAAACTGTGATTTTTGATGAGTTAATCATCTAATTTTATTCTTGCCACGCTCAATCGCCTGTAACACCTGCTCTGGGGCAGTGCCGCCGATATGATTACGGGCGTTTAGTGAACCCTCTAAAGTCAAGCAATCAAAGACATCATCGCCGATAAGCGGACTAAAACCTTTTAATTCATCAAGGCTAAGCTCACTTAAGTCCACGCCTTTTGATACACCCAACGCCACCGCCGAGCCGACCACTTCATGAGCATCACGAAACGGCAAGCCTTTTTTGACGAGATAATCCGCCAAGTCAGTCGCTATGGCATAGCCTTTCATTGTGGCGGTACGCATATTTTGTTCGTTTGGCGTAATATTTGGCAACATATCAGCAAAGGCGATGAGCGAATCTGTCAGTGTATCCACACAGTCAAACAAAGGCTCTTTATCTTCTTGGTTATCTTTGTTGTACGCTAGGGGCTGATTTTTCATGAGCGTAAGCAAGGTGGTGAGCTGTCCGAATACACGGGCGGTCTTGCCACGCACAAGCTCTGGTACATCGGGGTTTTTCTTTTGGGGCATGATGGATGAGCCAGTGCAAAAGCGGTCAGGAATATGAATAAAACCAAACTGTGCCGACATCCACAAAATCAACTCTTCACTCATGCGAGATAGGTGCATCATCAAGATACTGGCGTTGGCAGTAAATTCAATGGCAAAATCACGATCAGAAACCGCATCTAGCGAGTTCTCACAAATCCCCTCAAAACCTAGCAACTGTGCGGTCAATGTGCGGTCAATCGGATAAGTCGTTCCCGCTAAAGCTGCTGAGCCTAATGGCATTTGATTGATGCGTTTGCGAGTTTCAACAAATCGCTCGCTATCACGACTAAGCATTTCAAACCACGCCATGACATGATGAGCAAAACTGACAGGTTGGGCAGTTTGTAGATGAGTGAAACCAGGCATGATGGTATGGGTGTGGCGACTTGCCAAATCAAGCAATCCATGTTGCAATTTGCCAATCAAACCGACAATCTTATCAGTTTCATCACGCAGATATAGACGAATGTCTGTCGCCACTTGGTCGTTTCGGCTACGACCTGTATGTAGCTTTTTGCCAACATCACCAATCAAGGCGGTCAGACGACTCTCCACATTCATGTGAACATCCTCTAGCTCCACACGCCATTTAAACTCACCACGCTCAATTTCGCCTTGAATTTGGGTCAAACCCTCCACAATTTGACGACTTTCATCCTTAGTGATGATACCACATTGCCCCAACATGGTAGCATGAGCAATAGAGCCTTGTATGTCCTGATGTGCCATGCGTTTGTCAAAACTCACAGAAGCGGTAAATTCTGCCACAAATTTATCAGTAGCCTCGCTAAAGCGTCCGCCCCACATACTAGAAGTGTTATTAGTCATGGTATTGCCTTATCATTTATTGATGGATAATAGAATTGGTCAATGATAAATTATAGCACAGCCCACATACAAATATCGGCACGAATATGGGAAAATTCATACAAAAATGCTATGATAGCCCCAATTTATCCGCCTTAACCACCCATGATTCTTCTGCTCATCAGCACACACGCCCCACTCATTCGCCATGCACGCCAATTAGCAAGCGATGACGCTCACACACTCATCACAGCTAGCACCGTAACAGGTGCCGTCAAAGCCTGCAAGCTACATCAGCCAGTCATTATTCTGCTAGACATTGATAGCGTTGATGTCTTATCTTTTGTGCAACAATTAAGTGTTCTGTACCGCCACAGCACTCAGCCTACTCTTATTATCCTAAGCCAAGTGGCACAGCCCTGTGATGGGGTGTTAGAGCTTGGCATTGGTGGTTTTACTCGCTATGATGATACCCAGATGCCACCACTTGCATCACTCATCAGCCATGCACAAAGACCAACTTTAGCTCAGATTCCACCCCAACAATCTGCCATCATTATTCGGAGCCATCGTGGCAATGAACGCATTTTGATTGATGATATTTGGTATTGCCAAGCCGAACAAAAATACACCAAAATACACCACAGACACGGCATCACACTCACTGACAAAACCCTAAAATCACTTGAGACCACTTATTCTAACGATTTGATTCGTATTCATCGGCACACCCTAGTTGGCATTCGCCACATTCAGCAAATCAGCTCTGCCAATGGTCACAAGTCATACAATAACAGTCGCCATGACAATAATCATGACGGCGACAAACCGCAAGATAAACACTGGCTATTGCTCTACCCCCTTGATGAGCCATTTGCCATCTCCAGACGCTGCCTGCCCAAGCTAAGATTAAGATTGTCAGACTTGATAAACTCCCAACAAACAACCAATGTGCCACCATGACATCACCATGATTTAATCAAAAACTGATGGGCAGGCTCCAAACCCACACCAAGCCACCAAAAGCCATTTGCCCAAATGCGATTATTATGGTTAAATATTAACAGTTTTTAAACTTTAATCTTTCAAATATCAGACCGCCCAAAGAACAGCGACTCAATATGAACACTTCAATAACTAATCCAGAAATAACCATTCCAGACACCCTAACTATCGCCACTCGCCAATCGCCACTGGCACTATGGCAAGCTCATTTTGTCAAAACCACCCTAGAGACACTCTATCCAACCATGAAGGTTGAGCTACTAGAAATGGTAACTAAGGGTGATAAAATCCTAGACACTCCGCTTGCCAAAATCGGTGGTAAGGGTCTGTTTGTCAAAGAACTAGAGACCGCTCTATACGAAAAGCGTGCCGACATCGCTGTGCATTCACTAAAAGATGTACCAATGGTGCTACCAGAAGGGCTGACTTTAGGAGCTTATCTCGAACGACACACGCCGACAGATGCCTTCGTGTCAAATACATATGAGTGCTTGGACGACTTACCCAATGGGGCAGTTTTAGGCACATCAAGCCTACGCCGTGAATGTCAAATTGCTCACGCCTATCCGCATCTCAACATCAAATCCCTGCGTGGTAATGTTGGCACTCGCTTAGCCAAACTTGATGCCGGCGAATACGATGCCATTATCCTAGCCACCAGTGGGCTTGAGCGATTAGAACTGCACGAACGCATCCGCCATGAGTTAGACGACAGCCTAAGCCTGCCTGCGGTCGGTCAAGGAGCATTAGCGATTGAATGTCGATCTGATGATGAGATGATTTTACAATTACTTAGCGTACTAAACCACCCATCAACTCGCCTGTGCGTTCTTGCCGAGCGTGCCATGAATCGCACCCTTGAAGGAGGCTGTCAAGTACCGATTGCAGGCTTTGCCACCATCTCTGGCGACACCCTAACGCTACGAGGGCGTGTGGGTAGTATTGATGGCAAAACTCTCCTAAAAAGCGAAGGTTGTATCACCCTTACTCACAGTAGTGATGATGAGCTTACCGCTGAAAGGTTGGGTGAAAGTCTTGCCAAAGACCTGCTTTGCCAAGGTGCAGACGCCATCTTAAAAGAAGTCTATGGTAAATAAACCATTATTCATCAACACTCGCCCCATCCATCGAAGCCATGAGTTAAATCAGCTTGGTGATGGTTGCGTGCAAATGGTCAACCTACCCTTGCTTGCCATTAACGACTTATCGCCAAACGCTCAAGAACAAGCTATGCTTGATGCCCTGATGAATGGGGTCTATCAAGCCTTAGTCGTTACCAGTGCTGAGGCTGCCAAGCGTGCCATCAGTCATCTAAGGACGCTAGGGCATCAGCACGCAGATGATTTGCCCAAACTTATTGCCACACCCACCATCGCTGTAGGCAAGGCGACCGCTAAGGCATTGTATGACTTTGGCTTATCTGTCGCTCTCCCCACCATCGCCAACAACGAAGGTATGCTAGCAATGCCAGTAATTGATAAATTGCAGGCAGGGGATAAAATACTCATCTGGCGTGGGGTCGGTGGTCGCAGGCTATTGCACGACACACTGGCAGGCAGGGGCGTACAAGTGGATGCAATGGCGTGGTATGAACGAGTCGCTCCCCATGATTTGGCACAAAATTATCACGCCATCGCCCCACAACTGGCTTATGCCAACACCCACAATATACCCATTTTTATGCTCATCGCCAGTCAAATGGCATTTGAGCATTGGCAAAACTTAGACAGTCCTTTTGCCAACAACATCCATTATCTGACGCTTGGCGTACGACTATTTGACATTGTCAAATCCGCCAGCCCTACCACCTGCGTACATCTGATTGATGAATTGAGCAGCAATCATCTTAAAAAGGTTATTGCAGATATTCACAAAAGTGTTTTATCATCTTAAAAACAAACCAAGCACAAGCCCATCTGATATCAACCAACTATCCTTACAAGTTTTGCACCATAAATACCGCCACAAGTGGTGAGTCGGTCTGCTTTGCTTAAAAATCATCTTTTTAAGCAACAACTACAAACAAAAAACCCTGCGTCATTTTAGAATAATTTAACCAATACGGCTTGAAATTTTACACCACAACCTTTATCAATAAGAAAAATTTAACCCAATCGGAGGACGCCATGAACGAACAAGAACAAACCCAAGGCCCAATCTTAAATGACAACCAAGAAAAGCCAGAATCAAACGAGACAGACGAGCTTGCCAAACTGACCGCAACCATTGAGACACTAGAAAACGAAGTCAAAGAAGCTAAAGAAGCCGCCGCTCGTGCCAATGCCGAATCCTACAATGCCCAACGCCGTATGGAGCAAGAAACCGATAAGGCCAAAAAATTTGCCCTACAAAAATTCGCCAAAGAGCTACTTGATGTCGTAGATAACCTAGAGCGTGGACTTGAAGCAAGCGAAAAATCAGGTGCCGATGAGAGCGTACTAGAAGGTCTAAAGCTCACTCATAAATCTTTGCTTAGCGTCCTTGAGAAAAATGGCGTGGTAGCAGTAGGTGAAGTTGGTGAGACTTTCAACCCCGACTTACACGAAGCGGTAGGCATCTTCCCTGATGCAGACAAAGACACCATTGGGCAAGTGCTACAAAAAGGCTACACCTTAAATGAACGCACATTAAGACCTGCAATGGTACTGGTGGGAGCATAATTCCGCTGTAGATACTCGCCATTGCATCAGGCTGAGCTTATCTTATATTGAGTACTGATTGCTACAGCCAACCATAAATGGTGTTTCTTTTATGGATTTTGTTTTAAATTTCAATGGCTTAAAACAAAATTTTTATAAAAATTTTTGAAAAATTTGTCAATTTTTCTCTTGAAAATAAAAATTTGACACAAATATATAAGACAAATTTGGCAAAACTCATTCACTGCCAAAATCAACTAACAAATCGGAGAAGAATCATGAGTAAAGTCATCGGTATTGACTTAGGTACTACCAACTCTTGTGTGGCCGTTCTAGAAAATGGTAATGTAAAAGTCATTGAAAATGCAGAAGGTGCTAGAACCACACCATCTATCGTTGCATTTAAAGACGGTGAAACACTGGTTGGTCAATCTGCCAAACGCCAAGCAGTTACCAACCCACAAAACACTCTATTTGCCGTAAAACGCCTAATCGGTCGTCGTTATGACGAACAAGCAGTACAAAAAGACATCGGTCTTGTACCTTACAAAATCGTTAAAGCCGACAACGGCGATGCGTGGGTAGAGGTCAATGGTAAAAAACAAGCTCCACCACAAATCTCTGCCGAAGTCTTGAAAAAAATGAAAAAGACTGCCGAAGACTATCTTGGCGAGAGTGTAACCGAAGCGGTGGTGACTGTGCCTGCTTATTTTAACGACGCTCAGCGTCAAGCCACCAAAGATGCAGGACGAATTGCAGGACTTGATGTTAAACGAATCATCAACGAGCCAACCGCTGCTGCTCTTGCTTTCGGTCTTGACAAAAAAGGCGGAGACCGCACGATTACTGTCTATGACTTAGGTGGTGGTACATTTGATGTGTCTATCATTGAGATTGCCGATGTAGATGGCGAGCAACAGTTTGAGGTTTTAGCGACTAATGGCGACACCTTCTTAGGTGGTGAGGACTTTGACATTGCCTTGATTGACTACCTTGTAGAAGAGTTCAAAAAAGAACAAAATGTCAATCTAAAAGGCGATCCGCTAGCCATGCAACGCCTAAAAGAAGCTGCCGAAAAAGCCAAAATTGAACTGTCAAGCTCAACTTCTACCGAAGTGAACTTACCTTATATCACCGCCGATGCCACAGGTCCTAAGCACTTGGTAGTCACCATCAGCCGTGCCAAACTAGAAGCCCTAACCGAAGAGCTTGTGGCTCGCACCATCGCTCCTTGCAAGATTGCCCTAGAAGACGCAGGTCTATCAGCGAGCGACATTGATGATGTCATCTTGGTTGGTGGTCAAAGCCGTATGCCATTGGTTCAACAAAAAGTACAAGAATTTTTTGGCAAAGAGCCTCGTAAAGACATTAACCCTGACGAAGCGGTGGCTATCGGTGCTGCCATTCAAGGTGCGGTACTCTCTGGCGACAAAAAAGATGTCTTGCTACTTGATGTTACACCACTAACATTGGGTATTGAGACCATGGGCGGTGTGATGACAGCCATCATTGAGAAAAACACAATGATTCCTACCAAAAAATCACAAGTGTTCTCAACCGCTGCCGACAACCAACCAGCGGTAAGCATTCAGGTGTATCAAGGCGAGCGTAAAATTGCCAACCAAAACAAACTGTTGGGCAACTTTGACCTAACCGATATTCCGCCAGCACCCCGTGGCGTGCCACAGATTGAAGTTACCTTTGACATCAACGCCGATGGTATTATGAATATCTCAGCCAAAGACAAAGGCACTGGCAAATCACAATCTATCCAAATCAAAGCCGACAGCGGTTTGACGGATGAAGAGATTGAACAAATGGTGCGTGATGCTGAAGCCAATGCTGAAGCGGACAAGAAATTTGCCGAGCTTGCAGATGCACGCAATGAAGCAGATGGTCGCATCAGTGCGGTGCAAAAAGCCCTAAAAGAAAATGGCGATAAAGCCACCGATGAAGAAAAACAAGCGGTAGAAACAGCAATCAGCGAGCTAGAAATTGCAACCAAAGAAGATGATGTGGACGCAATCAAAGCCAAGCTAGAAGCCCTTGATAACGCATTCTTGCCAATCGGCACGAAGATTTATAGCCAAGAGCAAGGCGGTGCAGGTGCGGACGCAGGTCAAGCACAGCAACAAGCCAAACCTGCTGATGACGGCGTGGTAGATGCTGAGTTTACCGAAGTTAAAGATGATAAATAATCTTTAGTCGTTAGGCAAAAACGAAACACCGCTCAATTTGATTGGGCGGTGTTTTTTCGTGTGGCGATATGGATTTTGAACCGCACCCCAAAAGTTAGACACTCTAACCTTTGGGGTGCTTTTCTATGGCAAAATACACAACCAACTTTAAGTTGTCTGCAATAGCATATTATCAGGGCAGACACAGCTACAAACAAACTG
>NZ_JBGTZD010000015.1:0-32903 GCF_041807865.1 Moraxella sp. E33BD
GCCTGCGACACATCGGTTTGCGTTGCCTGTACTCGCCAGCGATGGCAAGGTAAGTAAGAATGAGGCTTGAAATATTTGTCAATCTCCGTTTTACTTGCTATAATAGCAGGCATATAGTTTAGTGATTGGTGGCAACCACACACAGAACCCACACAAAATCAGATGATTTTTAAAAATATCTATAAAAATCAATGATTTATGTAAAATAATCGGTGGTCGCCATCTCCACCAAATTTCTATATTTTTATATTTTTAATAAAATCAATCACTCAAGTGGTTGATTTTTATTATTATCGGTGATAAATAATGCAGTTCATCAGTGATTGGGTACTTGAGATAATGGACAAATTAGGTCTATTTGGTGTTACTCTCATGATGTTTTTAGAAAATGTTTTCCCGCCCATTCCCAGTGAGCTTATCATGCCTGCCGCAGGATTTGCTGCCGCCATGGGGCAGATGAATATTATTGCTGTCATCATGGCTGGCACGCTAGGCTCGGTACTTGGTGCATTGCCTTTATACTACTTTGGTACAATGCTTGATGAGCATAGATTACACCGACTCACCAAAAAATACGGCAAATACTTTCTTCTTAAGCCCAGTGACATCGTTGACGCACAGGCTTGGTTTGATAAGTATGGCAAATCTGTTATCTTTTTTGGACGAATGATTCCTGCCATTCGCTCACTGATTTCCATTCCCGCAGGCATGGCTCGTATGCCATTACTACCATTTTTGATACTGACTACATTTGGCTCTGCCATTTGGAGTACTATCTTGGCTTATGCAGGCTACGCACTCGGGGCAAATTACGAATTGGTTGAAGAGTTCATCGCTCCCATCAGCACAGCTGTCGTCTCTGTTCTGCTCATCGCCTTTGTTATTATCGTCATCAGACGAGTCAGAAGTGTATTTTTTGATCATAAATGATGAATTTTTTACGACAAATGAGAAAAAATTTGTTATAATAGATGAATTGGAGACGTGGCTGAGTGGTCGAAAGCGCACGCCTGGAAAGTGTGTATACGTTAATAGCGTATCGAGGGTTCGAATCCCTCCGTCTCCGCCAGACTACATTTTTACAGCAAAACCAATCAATAGCAAGCCATATCAAAAACCCCTTGTAGAATAATAGCTACAGGGGGTTTTAATACCTGTGGATTGTATCAAATGATAGCAACAAATAGCAATGATTTGCTTGCAAGCACAAGTTTTTAACAGTAGAATTGACAGTAAACCCAACCTATTTTTTACTGTTTTTATTTTTAGCAGTGAAAATCACGCAAAAAAGGCTTATTTTTATGGCAAGAACCACAAGACCGCTGACTTTACCGAAATGGGCAAGGCAAAACCCAAAGAAAAAGCCTACAAGCTGTATGATGGAGATGGTTTACACCTTGCCATTAGCCCCAAAGGATTAAAAACATGGCGGTTGGCATTTACCTATAACAGTAAAAAAGATACCTATGCCATTGGGCATTATCCAGCCGTTTCAATCGCAGACGCACGCCAAAAAGTTTTAGAAATCAAAGAGCTACTAGCCAAAGACATACACCCAAAAGTTCATCACAAACAAACACAGCGAAACGGTAAAGCCAAGTAGATTTTAACAAGCAGACTTTTAAAAATTTTACTGCCACCTACCTAATCCACCGTAAAGCTGAAGTAGAAAAACGCACCCTAAGAGACAACACCGCCAAAATCCAAAAGTATGTTTATCCCATCATCAGACATCTCACCCTAGATGAAATTACCAAAAGCCATATCAAAGAATTAGCCCAATACATAGAGAACCACAAAAAGACGGCAAGCCACCACGAGAGACGACAAGGCGAACTATTGACCTAGTCAGTCAAATTCTTAAAAAAGTCATCAGAAAAGACATCATCAGCCAAAATGTAGCCAATAGCGTAAAATCAGACTACCCCAAAATCAAAGGGGATAATCACCCCCATGTTGATATTTTTGAGCTACCACGCCTGCTAAATAACATAGACGGCTACCTCACCATCATCACTAGGAAAATAAAATTCCTTGCCTATACTTTTTACAGAACGCAAGAAATGCGTTATGGATTGATAAAATCATACGCCATTAAAACCAAAAATAAACTTTTACCGTTACGATTTACAGCCCCTGCAGTAAAAGGGGTTTTTATTGTTCAAAACCACCGTAACAGTTCACACCACAACCCCTTACGGTATTGCCATAATGGTATATCCACCCCCTAAACTATGCACACCGTATCAATGAACAGCAAAACAAAACAACCACATAATTTAGGAGCTATCGTAAGATATTCAAGCGATATTTAACGCCACTTGAATATCCCCATCAAGTGGATATGGTAAATAGTAGAAAGCGGTTTGTTAGCAAAAAGACGGTTGGTAATTTATTAAAAGAAGCCGAAAGGCAGGTTTACAATAATATAAATAAAAACGGTATGAATAAAAAACGGTCATAAGACCGTTTTTCTAAATAGCTAGTGATAAGCGTTTGCCTAATTTATCAAATGCCAGTGCCAAAGTATCAATTTTGGTCGTATGCGACAAATCCACAAGGCGAGTTACTTTTTGGGGAATAATACCCATTCTTTTGGCAAGTTCAGCTTGACTGACATTTTGGGCAAGCATTTCGTTTAGTAGCAATACTTTTGCCCAAACAGATGGCGGTAAGCTAACCAAATGCTCGCCATCTTGCACTTGACTTGGCATCGGTACAGCTCGGTTGTCTTCAAAATAAAACTCCATTGCCACGGTTAAGGCATCTTTTGCCATCTCTAGAGCTTCTTCCAAAGTATCGCCTTGGCTAATGGCTTCTGGAATATCACGAAAACGCACGAGCAATGTGCCATCATCAGCGGTAAAAGTAGCAGGATAGCACATAGATTTTCTCCATTGGGGGGGGTAAAAATAGGCGGAATTACGACAGTGACAGGGCGTAAACATTTTGCATTTGAAATGGTGAATATTGTTTTTAGTCTATTTGGAGCGATAAAAAATAACACAGATTGATTATAAGAACCAGTAAATTTCATGCTAAAATTTTGCTTACTTTGACTGTTAGCAGTAAAAATGACAGTAAAATGATAAGCAACAAAATTAAAAAGCCTTATAAATAAAGGCTTAAATCCATGTAGTTTGACTGCCTATGTTCTGCCAGACTACATTTTACGGTAAAACCAATCAATAGCAAGCCGTATCAAAAAACCCCTGTAGAATAAGAGCTACAGGGGTTTTATGTTTGATGAATCAAAAAGGGTAATTCGCAAGTATAGGCACAGCTTGTATTGACTAAGCAGGATTAGATTAAGTAGTGAATGACTGGTTAATCAAACACCTTATCTGCTGCTGCCTTAAATCGTGCCACAGTTCCTTCGATGTCCGTCAGCTTATCAAGCCCAAACAGCCCAATGCGAAAACTCTGATAACCCTCGGGTTCACCAACCTGTAGCGGTGTGCCTGCTGCAATCTGCAAACCCTGTTCGGCAAATGCCACGCCTTTATGCACCGCTTCACTTGGTGCATGGCAGACGACCACACCTCGTGCTTGATACTCAGGATGAGCAACACTGTGAATACCTTTATCATTGAGCACTTTTAAGATATCCTTACCCAATTTGATTTGAGCGGATTTTAGGACATCATAACCAACCGCTTTCGCCTCAAAAAGTGCCTCTCTTAACTGTTTAAGTCCATCAGTTGGCATGGTGGCATGATAGGCATGACCCCCATTTTCATAAGCTGTTATGATATTAATCCACGCCTTTAAATCAAGAGAGAAACTGCTTGGTGTGCTATTTAGTGCCATCTCTTTTGCTTGCTTATTCATCATCACAAGTCCGGCACAGGGCGTGCTAGATAAGCCTTTTTGTGGTGCACTGATTAGCACATCAATACCAAGTGCTTTCATGTCAAGCCAAATACAGCCAGAAGCAATGCAGTCAATCACCAAGATACCACCCACCTCATGCACCGCCTCACCTAATGCCTTAATGTACGCATCGGTCAGCATCATGCCAGAGGCCGTCTCAACATGCGGTGCAAACACAACCTGAGGTCTGTTCTCACGAACAAAGGCGGTTACCTCATCAATATTGGCAGGGAAAAATACTGCCTGTGTTGCTTCTGCATGATTGGCACAAAACACCTTGCTTGACCTTGCTACATCCGTCGCCTCCAAAATCTGCGTCCAACGATAGCTAAACCAGCCATTACGGATAATCATGACCTCTTTGTCCTTAGCAAAGGCACGCACCACCGCCTCCATGCCAGAAGTCCCAGAACCTGGCACGATGGCGACCGCATCAGCTTGGTATAGCGATTTTAATTCTGCGGACAAATCTCGCATAACCCCCTGAAATTCCTTAGACATATGATTTAAGGCTCGGTCAGTATAGACTACCGAATACTCCAGCAATCCATCAGGGTCAATATCATTTCTTAAAGCGGGCATCTTGTTCTCCTTGTCAAGAATTTGGACAATCCAATCTTCATCAATGTATCAAGCTTAATCAAAAAAATCAACCACTTGTTTTTACAAATGGTTGAGATTGACCAGTCCAAATTTTCCAATAAGATAGAGTCTCACTCACGATAGGCATGATTTAAGGTATCTGTTATCATCTCTAGCACATCAGGGTCACTGTTTTGAGCAGTATCACGGATTAGTCTTGATGGGGCGTGTGTCAGTGTCTGCGTAAGTGCGTGGGCAAATTGCGTCATCACCTGATGAGCATCATCTCCATCATCTAGGCGAGCTAAGGCGATTTTTAGCAATCTGTCTTTATGTGATTGGGCAATCTGCCGATAATGGGTGATTTGCGTGCGTGCCACCTGCACTTGCATCTGATGTTCAATATCCAGCACCAGCTGACTGACCATCAGCTCAGCCTCTACTGCCGCTTGTTTTCGCTCTTCCAAATTCCCTGCGATGACATGTTGCAAATCATCTACAGAATACAGATAGACATCATCAAGACTGCCCACTTTTGGCTCAATATCACGAGGTACTGCCAAATCCACCATCAACATTGGACGATGACGGCGAGTTTTTAAGGCAACCTTCACCATCTCATGACTGATGAGCGTATCCATACTACCACTACAGCTACTCATCACATCAGCGTGATGTAGATACTCACCGATCTCATTGATGGATACAAGCTGAATCTCTACCGTGCGGCCTGCCGTCCGTGCCATTTCATGTAGCTCATCTGCTAGATTCTTGGCTCGCTCATGGCTACGATTGGCAATAATAATTTTTGCCATGCCTAAAGATGCCACATTGTGTGCCACCAAACGATTCATCTCGCCTGCCGCCACCAGCATAAAGGTTAATTGGTTTGGCTGATCAAAAACCTGCGTTACTAACTTAGCGGTAGCAAAACCAAGCGTAACCGCCTGTGCACCCACTTTTGTATCACGACGCACCGCTCGTGCCGCAGCAAAGACCTGTTGGGTTAGCCAATCAAAACCCTGCCCCATGCCACCATACTCACGAGATAAGGCGACCGCCTGTCTAATTTGCCCCAAAATCTGCGGTTCGCCCAAGATCATCGAGTCTAGCCCTGCTGCCACCCTCAGCCAATGATTTAATGCTCTATTATTTTCATAAACATATAAAAACGGACTGATGTGTTCAAGTGGCAAACCCTTAAAATCTGCCAACCAAGCCTTGATTTTTTGGGTCGCCTCACTGATGGGTGCATCTTCATCATCTATCACCTCTGCACACAGGGCATCACTGGGTAATTTGACATAGATTTCACTGCGGTTGCAGGTAGAAACAATCACCGAACCATCGGTCAATGCTCGTAATTCGGCAATGGCGTGCGACAAATCACGCCCAAACGACAACTTCTCACGAAGTGCCACAGGGGCGGTTTTATGATTGACTCCGATGACGGCTAATTTCATTTTGCTAACTTAAGTTATTGATGGCAATCAAAATGAGGCTAAATTATTTATTATAACAGCTTTTTAAGAATTTGTAACAAGATTGCCTATAATTAAGCACAAAAGCATAAAATTGATCAATTTAAACTTAAATATCGTTCACGCTTGACATATCTCTTGCACTTATTCAAAATCCTTTTATAATAAGTGCAAGAGATAGATAGGCAGTCAGCCTATGATGAAGTGGTTATGAAGCAAAAATTTTGGCAAATTACTTACCCCACCCAACACGGCGGCATTAGGTTGCCTATACCTCGTTTTAGCAAAAAAATTACTCGCCAAAAAACGGTAGCAATAGTCATTTGTCTAAGTCTTGTTGTTTGTGTTGCCAGACCTGCTCAAGCAGGGGTATTTGACCCCCTACTAAAAGTACTACTGCCTTTTTATAAAAAGAACAAAGAACAACAACCACTGCCAAATGACGACGCCCTAGATGAGATGAATGTTGATGTCGGCGATGAGCAGTTCATTGACGATGGCGATGACAGTCATTATCCGCTTATCAATGATGGTTTTTCAGAAATTTTACTAAGCGATGGCTTAACCAACGATTTAAATGTACCTGATTTGCAGGCATTATTAACAGCAGAGTTTGCCGCTGATCGTGGTGATGTGGCAACAGCCCTTGCCATCTACAAGGTGGAGTCTTTTAAACAAAATGCCACCGCCATTTTTGAGCGTGCCTTAAGTCTATCCATTGAATATGAACAGCCTAAAGAGTCGCTCGCCTTTGCCGCCGCTTGGCAATCCCAAAATCCTGACCACATTCCTGCTTGGTTCTATGTAACGCACCTTGCCCTAAAAGCCAAAGCCTACAACCAAGCGGTACAGATGCTTGCAGCAGTACTACAATACGACCCCAGAACAGACTTATCTCAAATCTTTATCAGCATTTTTCCTAACAACCCTACCGACCAAAGAGAGTTGTTTGATGCATTACAATACATTCAAAGCAACAACAGCTCTGTTGCGGCTTTGCGTGCAGGTCTGTTAATGCGTCTTAATGAACACGATGCTGCATTGCTACATATCAACGAATCCCTAAAAAGCGAACCAAACAATCTGGCTTTTATCAATCTAAAACTTGATATTCTAAATACCGCAGGTCGCCTAGACGAACTATGGTCATTCCTACACACCAAGCGACGCACCCTACCCCAAGAAACCTCGCTATATCTATATGAGATCCGCCATCTCATCAATCAAGGCGACCTAAGCAATGCTTGGCGGTTACTGCTTGAAGCCAACAAACACACCCAAAACCCTGATGTCATACTGTTGGCAGGTTTGGTTGGTCTTGATATTGGCGAGTATCGTCATGCCATTGAGATTTTGATACCACTGGTCAAAAATCCTATCTTTTCTAGTCAAGCTCACTATTATCTAGGCATCGGTCATGAGCGACTGGGTGATTTTGTACAAGCCAGACATCATTACGAACGAGTCAAAAATGATGATAATGTACTAGATGCTCGCACCAAAGTGGTTGGCTTTTATCTGCTTGAAAACAATGTCAATGCAGCCATATCAACCTTGATACGCTTAAGAGATGAGTATCAGATGTACGCAGCCGACAGCTACATTCTACAAGCAGAAATTTACCTAAGGCAAGGCAATATCGACACCGCCAAAGACCTACTAAGCACCGCCAATCGTCAATATCCTGATGACGACCGCCTACTTTTTGCCAGTTATCAGCTACTTGAAAATGAGCTTAGCGATGAAGAAAAACGCTTGGCGATGGATAAGTTGGTGCAACTCGATGGCTTTAATCCAAATTATCAACTAGAACAAGCCAAACTCATCTTAAAACAAAATCCTGACGACCAGCAAGCACTCACGACCGTCAAGGCGATTATAGACATTCGTGCCAATGACCCACTATACGATAAAGAATTGCAGTTACAAGCCTTGATTTTATTAAGTGAAAACGCCTTAATTAAGGGTAACTACCATGCCGTCATTGACCATCTGCAAGCACCGTATGAGGTCTCACTTGACCTAAATGCAGGCATATTGCTACTCAGAGCCTATCAGGGGCTTGGCGATGACAACATGGTACAAAAGCTACTCGCCGAACTACAGAATACATACGGCTTCAATCAAGAGTCTGGTACGCCAACCAGTGAACCTGCCATACAAAGCTACTAACCCTAAAACTCATTCATCAAAACACGCCCATCAGCTTTTATCTATTATTTGCCGACTGATTATAGGAATATTCATGCTCTTAACAAAAACAACACTAAAGACAGCCCAAATGGTTATGGCATCATGCCTTCTGACTGTGATGGCAGGCTGTCAAACATTACCAAAAAACACACCAACAACCACAGCCACCATCAACGCCCCCATACAGTTTAATATTACTGGCAAAATTGGTATGATTACCATCTCGGCTGACAACAGCCAGTCGGGCACTGCCTTTTATGCATGGGTACAAGAAGGCGAGCGTTTCGCCATTGATTTGACAGGGGCACTTGGCATTGGTGCAACCACCATCAGCTTTGATGGCAAAACCGCCACATTGCACAACCAACGCATAAGAAGCGTTCATGCAGATTCGCCAGAAGAACTGCTAACTCAAGTTACAGGCTGGCAAGCCCCCATCAGTCAGCTCCCCTATTGGATAGTTGGCAAAACCGCCCCAAGCGATAGCGATCATCAGTACGATGATAAGGGACGGCTTGCTCAAGCAGTCAATAGCGACTGGATAGCAACATTTGAATACAAAGGCAATCTGCCAAATCGTCTGCGTATCACGCACACAGACGGTCATCGCATCATCATGAGTATCATTCATGGCAACTGACATGACCACATTAACTCTATTCTCCCCTGCCAAGATTAACCTTTTTTTACACATCACAGGTCAAAGAGCAGACGGCTATCACAATCTACAAAGCGTGTTTCGCACGCTAGATTTTGGCGATGAGCTGACCTTTCGGCTACACGATGATGACAAACTTGTTCAGCTCATTGGTGGCGAGCATCTGACAGAACGCCTTGATGACAATCTCATAGTCAAGGCAGTACACACATTGGCACAATCCTACCCAAGCCACGCCAAAGCCGTACACATCACACTCAGCAAGCATATCCCCACAGGGGCAGGTCTTGGCGGTGGTTCATCAAACTGTGCAACCACGCTCATCGCCATCAACCAACTTTGGCAACTCAATCTTGACTGCCAAACCCTCATTGATATCGCTGCTACGCTTGGTGCTGATGTGCCATTTTTTATTTTTGCTCATTTTCATCGGACAGATGCCATCGCCACAGGCATTGGCGAACTACTTTCGCCGATTAGCTTACCGACTCGTCAATACCTATTGCTCATGCCTAACATACACCTAGCAACGGCACATTTTTTTAGACACCCTCACCTCATCAAAGATACGCCAATCATGGACGACCTACAACGCCGATACGAACAATTTGATGGACGACTGTCTGACGGTTTTTATAACTGCTTTGAATCCATCGCCATCAATCACAGCCAAACCATCAAACAGGCGATGGACTATCTGCACGCCATCAAAGATACAGATGATGACAAATTTTGTGCCCGCATGACAGGCACGGGCAGTGCGGTATTTTTACCCTTATCCAAGCAGTTGCAATCACAAGCACAACACTTAGTCAGCAACGCCCCTTGTCGTGCCATCATTTGCCAAAGTTTGTACGGCTACTAAACCAAAACACATAAAAAAGCCAACAAGACCACAAACCTAAAAAACTTTTAAAAAAATTTAAATTTTTTTAAAAAAACACTTGCATAATATAAATTATTCGGTATAATTATCCGCCTATATAGGGGCGTCGCCAAGTTGGTAAGGCATCAGGTTTTGATCCTGACATTCGTTGGTTCGAGTCCAGCCGCCTCTGCCATTTTTTACAAGTTTTTAAAAAACTTTTTCTAGGGGTATCGCCAAGTTGGTAAGGCATCAGGTTTTGATCCTGACATTCGTTGGTTCGAGTCCAGCTACCTCTGCCATATTCAGGCCTAGCTTGAGCAATAAAGCCAATTCTTCGGAGTTGGCTTTTTTGTTTATCATCTCAATAATCACACCAAAAAAACCTTTCATTGTTACAAGAAAAATTTAGCAAAACTCTGCAAAATTACCGTAAAAAATGCTAAAATAGACAGCAATCATTCTTTTAGCCTTTTACAGGATTATCATATGTCATATATGGCCATCTTTACAGGTAATGCCAACCCACAGCTTGCCCAGACTGTCGCTGACCACCTACATATCCCTTTGAACAAAGCGGACATTACTCGCTTTTCTGATGGAGAAATCGCCATCGAAATCAAGGAAAATGTTCGTGGCAAAGATGTTTTTATTCTACAGCCGACCTGCGTCCCAACCAATGACAACCTGATGGAAGTGGTTTTGCTTGCCGATGCCCTTCGCCGTTCTAGTGCAGGTCGTATCACTGCCGTGATTCCTTATTTTGGTTATGCACGCCAAGACCGCCGACCTCGTTCAGCTCGTGTGCCAATTTCTGCTAAGGTTGTGGCGGATATGCTATCCATCTCTGGCATTGACCGTGTGATGGTTGTTGATTTGCACGCCGACCAAATCCAAGGCTTCTTTGACATTCCTGTTGATAATCTGTACGGCACTCCTGTTCTATTAAGCGACCTAAAACAACAAAACTACGACAACCTAATGGTTGTCTCACCTGATGTAGGTGGTGTGGTGCGTGCTCGTGCTATGGCAAAACTGCTAGGCGATGCCGACCTTGCTATTATTGACAAACGCCGTGCTCGTGCCAACGAATCCCAAGTCATGCACATCATCGGCGATGTCAGTGGTCGTGATTGTGTCATTATTGATGACATCGTTGATACCGCAGGCACACTGTGCAAAGCAGCCCAAGCCCTAAAAGACAATGGTGCTCGCCGTGTGGTTGGCTACATCACCCACCCTGTACTATCAGGCAAAGCGATTGATAATATTAGCAACTCTGCTCTTGATGAGATTGTTGTTACCGACACCATTCCTCTGTCAGAGTCAGCCAAAGCCTGTTCAAAAATTCGTCAAGTCAGTATCGCCTCGTTACTGGCTGAAAGTCTACGCCGTATCAATAACGAAGAGTCTATCAGTGCATTGTTTGATTACAACGCTTAATCCATCAGACTTTCTATCAAAAACCCATCTGATGATGGGTTTTTTAGTCTCTTGTTTTGATGATTGTTTCGCACACATCAGCTTCTAACTGACCTAGCATGAATCTAGCGACCATAAAAAATACCGCAATGACAACTGCGGTATTTTTTAACGGCTTGCTTAGATTATTTTAGCATTCTTTGCATTTGCTCAAAACGAGAAGTGATTTCAGCTTTTGGTGGAGCAGTCATCAGACTAACTACCACAGTCGCAATCGCACTAAACACAAAGCCTGGCATGATAGAGTAGATGGCATCATTGGCAGGCTTACCACCAATCTCAAAGCCACCATACACCCATACAATCACGGTCAAAGCACCGACTATCATGCCTGCCAATGCACCATGACGGTTCATGCGTTTCCACATCAAGCTAAACAACACCAACGGACCAAATGCCGCACCAAAGCCCGCCCAAGCGTGTGATACCAACTCAAGCACCGAGCTGTTCTTATCACCTGCAATGAAAATAGCCACCAATGCCACGATGACGACTGACAGACGACCAATCATCACTTGGTTGGCTTCTGATGCTTCTTTATTTAAGAATAGCTTATACACATCACGAGTCAAAGAGCTAGATACCACAAGCAACTGACTTGAGATAGTACTCATAATAGCGGCCAAAATCGCTGCCATCAGAAAGCCTGAAATAAGGGGGTGAAATAAGATTTGTGAGAACACAAGGAAAATAGTCTCTGCGTCGTCCAACTGCATGCCTTTATTGTGAACATATACCATGCCAGACAAACCAACCATCAACGCCCCCATCAGGCTTAGAATCATCCAACCCATGCCAATGGTGCATGCCACAGGCACATCTTTATGTGAGCGAAGTGCCATAAAACGCACAATGATGTGTGGCTGACCAAAATAGCCCAAACCCCAAGCCGCTAACGAAATCGCACCCATAACCGTAACACCACTCATGATATTAAAAAGCTCAGGGTTTATTGATTGTGCCACGCTGACGCTGTTTGAGATACCACCCACTTCATTAAATGCCACAAAAGGCACAAGCAACATGGCAATTAGCATGATGACACCTTGCACAAAGTCTGTCAAAGAGACTGCCAAGAAACCACCAAATAGTGTATAAGCCACAACCACGCCTGCCGTTACCCACAGACCCAATTCATACGACAGACCCAGTGAGTTCTCAAACAGCTTGCCACCACCAACCAAGCTCGCCGCTGTATAGACAGTAAAGAACAAAATTACCACCAATGCCGACATTAGACGCAGTGCGTGCGATGAATCCTCAAAACGATTGGCAAAAAAATCAGGTAGAGTAATCGCATTGTCCGCAAGCTCAGTATAAACACGCAAGCGTGGAGCAACAAGCAGATAATTGACAAATGCACCGATGGTCAAACCACCTGCAATCCAAAAACTAACAATACCTGACGCATACATATATCCTGGTAAACCAAGCAACAGCCAACCTGACATATCAGAAGCACCTGCTGATAGTGCCGCCACAGCAGGACTTAGGTTACGACCGCCAAGCATATAGCCTTCAACATCGTTTCTTTGTTTAAAATAGGCATAAACTCCAATGGCTATCATCAAAATGAAATAAGCCGCCAATGAAATCCACATACCAGTAGCCACATGAGCCATGGCACACTCCTTTTATATATAAAGCAAGAATTAAATAAATTAATGAATAATAAAACAGTTTTTACACATCATTGTCAGCCATTATGAGATTAACAATCAAACAGATGAACAATTTGACAACAATGCCATTGTAACAAACCAGCATATTATATAACAAAAAACCATCAAAGTTATTACTTTAAATGAGATATTTTCTCAATAATCCTAAGTAATCATTAAAATATTGCACTTTTTATCATCAAAATATCAATCAAGCACAATTTTCTTTGCCAATGAAGTAATTTTTTAGTATAATAGCTTGCTAATTTTCAAGACCTGCCAAATGATTGGCTCTTTTGAGAATGGCTGGACTGGTCGCAAGTCCAATTTTATTCATCTATTTCCCATTAAGGAATCATCATGAGCTATACTCTAAACGCCATCGTGCGTTCTGACGAACAGCAGGGTAAAGGTGCGAGCCGCCGCCTGCGTAAAACAAACCTTATTCCTGCCATCATCTATGGCGGTGAAGGCGAGCCAGTTTCTATCTGTGTAAAAAACAACGAATTGGTAAAAGCACTATCAGAAGAAGCATTCTTCTCAAGCATCATCAGCATCAATCTAGATGGTGCTAAACAAGAAGTAATCATCAAAGCACTACAACGCCATCCATCAAAAGGCTTCCCACTACACGCTGACTTCCAACGCATCGTTCGTGGTCAAGAAATGAACTTTAGCGTTCCTATGCGTGTTATCAACGAAGAGACTTCAGTGGGCAAAAAAGCAGGTGGCGTACTAACCCAAATCGCAACCGACATTCAAATCGCTTGCCTACCACGCAACCTACCAGAATTCATCGAAGTTGATGTGGCAGCACTAGAAGTTGGTGACAACATTCGCCTAGGTGATGTAAAACTTCCAGAAGGTGCAACCCTAGTCGTTAACGATGACAGCGAACTAGAAAACACCATCATCAGTATGCAAGCACCAACTGTAGAAACAACTGAAGCTACAGAAGCACCTGTTGCTGACGAGGCAATCTCTGAAGAATAATCATTATTTTTCTAAAAAACCAGCAACAATTGCTGGTTTTTTTATATGGAAGATAGATTTATATTCTAAGAAAAATTGACTATAATAACCGCTTATTTTTTATTTACAGCCAACTTATGACCATCAAACTTATCGTAGGGCTAGGAAATCCTGGCAACGAATATAAAGACACCCGCCACAACACAGGCTTTTGGCTTGTGGATAGAATATCAGATGCTTTTAATATCAGTCTAAGCCATGACAAAAAATTCCACGGAGATATCGGTCGTGGCATGATTTTTGGGCAAGAGATACGCCTACTAAAGCCAAGTACTTTCATGAACCGTTCAGGTCTTGCGGTCGCAACTTTGGCAAAATTTTATAACATTCATGCTAGCGAGATTCTCATCGCTCATGACGAGCTTGATATTCAAGCAGGTGCGATTCGCCTAAAGACTGGCGGTGGTCATGGTGGGCACAACGGTCTAAAAGATATCGTGCCACACATCGGCACTGATTGCCACCGCCTACGCATTGGTATCGGACACCCAGGTCATGCCAGTAAAGTCAGTGGCTGGGTACTATCCAAGCCAAGTGCTGATGATTTTATCGCCATTGATAAAGCACTTGACTGCGTCATGTCAAACTTAGCTTTGATTATGTCAGGTGAGCTAGATAAAGCCAGAAACACCATCAACGGATTTAAACTTGGCTAGTTTTTGCCTGCTGTATCATTGGTTGATATTTTTATTAATTATCGGAATCTTTATGTTGCTCTTTTTATCAGCGGTTGCTGTTGGTTTGGTATTACTCATATTTAGTGCTGATGCGTTTATTGACGGTGCTGTTGGTATTGCCACCAAATACCATGTACCCAAAATACTCATTGGTACTCTTATCATCGGTGTGGGTACATCAGCCCCTGAGATGGTCGTATCGGCATTGTCGGCACTGGCAGGCAGTCCTGGTATTGCTTTGGGCAATGCCTACGGTTCAAATATCGTCAACATCACCCTTGTACTTGGCATAACCGCACTCATCGCCCCCATCGTCATTCAAAAAGACGCCTTAAAAGCTGACTTTCCTTGGCTCATCGGCGTAACCGCGCTGACCGTCATACTCATGATAGATGGACATCTTGGCAGGCTAGACGCCATCATCTTACTGATGGTACTGCTCGCCAATATCGCCACCCAAATCCATCTCACCAAAACGCATACCAAAGCCATCACAGAAAACTCATTACCAACCACCCATAAAGAGATAGAACCAAAAGAAGATAACGAGCTACCAAGTCCAGACGAGATACACATCGGCAAATCACTTATTGGACTCATCATTGGTTTGGTTGTGATGATTGCAAGCTCACGCTTGGTTGTCTGGGGGTCGGTAGAGTTGGCAAGACTTTGGGGCTTATCAGATCTCATCATTGGACTGACCATTGTCGCTATTGGCACTAGCCTGCCTGAGCTTGTCTCATCTGTCATCGCTGCTCGCCGTGACGAATTTGATTTGGCATTCGGTAATGTACTTGGCTCAAACATCTTTAATACCCTTGCGGTCGTGGGCATTGCTGCCGCCATTGAACCGATGGCAGTGAATGCCGAGATTCTAAACCGTGATATTTTGGTCATGTCCGCATTGACAATCGCTTTATTTTTACTAAGCGTCCTTGCTCTAAAAGGCAATGGCAAAATCGGTCGTGGTGTTGGAATCGGCTTTATTACCTGTTTTATTGGTTATAGCGTATGGCTTGTCATTAGTGCAACCGCTTAGTCTAATCTGCACATCAATCCAATCAAAAACTATAAGCAAAGTCGCCCCAATTCTTTAGCAAGAATGGCGCACCCATTAGTCCCAAGCATCTCATAATAAAGCCAGTTTTTCACGCCAGAAATCTGGCTTATTTTGTGTCAGCTCATCAAAAAACACCACCATCAACAAAAATGGGTAAAACTTCGCCATTACCTACAGTAAAGTTACTCAATGTTATTTAGTATTAAAAAAACAGATTTTTATTATCAATTATTTAAATTTATTGCTTGATTTTTGAATTTTGTCATGCTAACCTAGCCAAACCAAACATTCTTGTATCAATTGATTGCAAAATTGATACCATTGGTAATATTGTCTTAAAGTCTTTCTTCTGCCATGCCTATTGAGTATCAAATAGACACCGCCAAGATTGATTTATTTGTTAAGGAGAACTGCATTCTTATGCTTAAGATGACCCCCCCCTCTAGGTTTAAATCTACCATCAAATTCTTACCTCTTTCCATGTTGGCAGCATTAGCAATGCCCGCTCATAGTTTATGGGTTAGTACACCCAATGTTAGAGATGGCTTAAAGTTATATGTCGGTGGTAATGTCAGTCCTACAATCGGCACCACTTCTAATAAATTCCGCTACACCATGGCAGACCCTGCTATTTATGGTCCTGAAGGCACACTAGAACAAGTGCTGGCAGACCAAGACCGTCAAGACGCTGACCGACGCCTAAGAGCAGAAGGCACAGACGATGCAGCTATCGAACTATATGTCAACCAAGTGCTTACCAAAGGACTGTCTCTAAATGGTTCTACATACCTAAGCTACAACAAAAATTCCAGCACTAACTATGGTGCTCTATGGGGTTTATCACTTGACTTTGGTTCTTCTGGTGATCTTGGTCGTGTTACCGTTGGTGATGGTTGGACACGCCTACCCGTTAAACAAACAGATGTGGACAACATTATCCAAAATAGAGGTAAAAATATCTTTGTACGCTATACCGGTATTCCTGACTTGACGCTAGCTGGTTATCATATGTTTTCTGCATCAAACGATGTGAATGACCCTGCTGCATACGGTCTGCACAAAAGCAATGGTGTTTCGGCAGATTACCAATTTGATTTTGGTGCCAGAAAAAACCTAACTCTTGCAGCAGGCTATACCAGAAGCGAAGGGAACAAGAACCCTCGCTATGTTGATGATGTCGCCAAAGGCAAGTCTTATCTTGTGGGCGCCAATCTACAACATAACAACCTAAAACTTGGTTTAGACTACGGTCAAAGAGAAAACACCTATAACGGTGCATGGTGGGATACACTAAAGACTGAAGTTTATGGTATAAAAGCAACTTATGAGATCACTCCACGCCTAACAGGTACACTAAGTTATGCTCATAAGACAGACAGCAACAGTAAGCCTGTTAGTCTTCAGACATTAGTTGCCCAAAGAAGTGTTGAATCTTCTTTCTTTGAGAAAGTAAAACAAGATCGCTATCTTGCCAAACTTAATTACCAACTTTACAAAAATATCAGTCTAAATGGTGAGATTTCAAACACTCGAACCAAAAATTATGTAACAGAGGGCGAATTTAGCAGACGCGACAGATTATCCGCCTCTCTTGGTGCTTCTTTTTCATTTTAATTTTTAAAGGATTTTTTATATGAATACTCAAGCCACTTTTCGTTTAACCAAACTTGCTCTTATGGTGAGTGTTGTTGGTATCAGTATGAGCAGCCAGGCAGTCTACAACCTATACACTAAAGACGGTCTTAGCCTAGACATCAATGGTCAGGTTGACATGCAAGCCACCAAAAAAGACGCCAAACACAAAATTTTAAAAGATGATGGCACCGATTGGATTACTAATGGCACCCGTCCTTATGCAAACCCAATTTCAGTACCTAGCGAAAAAGATGCAACAGATAGAAAAACTCGCTTAGGACAAAATCACGGTGTGTCTTATGTTGAGTTCCGTGCTTCTCAACAGCTACCAAATGACTGGCGTGCAACTGCCAACATCGGCTTAGGTTATAGCGATGCTCGCAACATGTACCTATCTAACTCAAGCCTGTCAATAGACAAAAAAAGCATCGGTGCCATCAGTCTGGGTCGTCAGTATCTACACACCAACTATGTCAACCGCACTGGTACTGACACTCCACTGGATATTTTTAGCAGTTCAGCACTTCGCCTAGACTACTATGGTCAAAAAGGATTGCACACCAGTGCTTATTATAGCTTCACCGGCATCAATGATGTGCGTAAAGATGACAACTCTGGCATCAAATCAGGCTATGGTGCCTCTTTAAGCTATCGTTTACCTGTTGATGCTGGTCAAAGCGTTCGCTTCGGTCTGGGCTATAGCCAAAATACAGCCAACCCAGCAATCGTTAATACCACTCTCGATAACATCGATTATCGTTGGGTGCACAATTCTCTTAATCAGTATGCCGCCAAAACTCAAGGTATTGCTGGTTCTATTGAGTATCAAGCAGGCAAATTCTTGGTTGCTGCCGATGTTGGTCGCAAAGAAGAAAAATATTCAAAAGATACAAGAGCAACTCTTGACACCAAAACCACTGATTATTTGGGTGCAAAAATTGCTTATGACATCAACCCTGTCTTCCAAGTCAGCGGTGGCTATGGCATCAAAAAAGCCAGTACTAATCTGAAAAAAGGTGCTGAGCCTCTTTCAACCACTGAGCTTGGATATTCTTATGTAGATGGCGATGAAATACACCTATTTGATACAGCAAGAGCCAAAGAAGGCTATGTTCAATTAGACTACCGTATTCGTCCAAATGTGCGTCTATACACTCGCTATGATGTAGAAGAAACTACTTATAAAGTAGCAAAAGAAGACATCAGCAAGCTTTCTGATAAGAATGTTCGTGCAGGTTTTGTTTTCACATTCTAACCAAGGCAAAGGACATGATCATCTGGCATATCCAATATGTCTGATGATCATTTTAAGGAACTTATTTATAGGAATATCTTGAATGAAACCAACCCAATTAAGCGCTCTTTCCCTTGCTCTCACTGCCTGCCTATCTTCAGGCATGGCTTATGCAGATGACGATCAGAATCAATCAAAAAAACTAAATTATCCGCATACACCTATTCATCAAGACAATCTAGACCCATTTTTGCATGGCGAATTTGGTATGTCATCAAATACAGCCGGTATAAAAAATGCGGTGCATAGCTCCAACCCTCATGCTCCTGATGATGGTATCGATCACTATGCGTCAGGCACTCAAGTTGATAAATATCGTTGGCTTGAAGATTATGATAATATCGATCCTCGCATCAGCAAAGAAACCAGCGAAGATAGAGAAAGAAATTTTATCGGTACTCGCCAAGAAGACGATAAACCCTTAGCACAAGAAACCATCAAACACCTGCAAACTGTACCACCAAAAACCTCAAGTAAGGTGAATGATTGGGTCAATGCACAAAATGCTGTTACTGAAGATTACATCTATCAACTGCCCATCTACGAACAGCTCAAAAAAAATACCGATGCGATAAAGAATGTTGAAAGTACAATCAGCAGAGTCTATCGCAAAGATTTAGGTGAAATTCGTACTTATCGCCACGCCGATGGTTTTCGTCGCATTGAGCTGATCGGTCTAGATGGCAGACGCACCGAGATTGTCAATGAAGCAAATCTGTCTGCTGATGGCAAAAAAGCTCCTGATGGCAAAGCAGCGATGCGTGGGACTAAAGTAAGTAAAGATGGTACTTATGTCTCTTTCTTTGTTCGTCAAGGTAGTGCCGACTCTGACCCTTGGTTCTTGCATATTGTTAATACCAAAACAGGGAAACTTGCCACACCGATTATTGGTCGTATCAGTCGTACCAACCCAGCCATGAAATGGTTTGACGACAACACCATCTACTATACAGCGGCCGAGCAGTATCGTTCACTTGTATTCTATCGTGAGATTGGTAAAGAAAAATTCAATGATCCGATCGCCGTTCCTTTGTCTTATGTTGATGGTGCTAGCATTAACAGCATTGACTTTGATGGTGAAGATAAACGCTACATCATCATGGACACTTGGGACAGTGCTGACTCTGTCTACATCATCGACAGAAAGACAAATACCTCCTATCGTCTGCACGACAAGAAATTCTTTGATGAAGTTTTTAAATACGACTCATCTTTTAACAACAACATCTTGGCAAAACTTGTACATTTTGACCCAGAAACTCGTGATGTTTGGATCATCAGTGGTGAGAACAACCGCAAAGGCGAAATCATCAAAACCAATCTGGATAATCTAAAAAGACGAGAAGTGGTACTAACCACACCAGATGAATTTGACATCATGCGTGAGGCTTATTATCACGAAGAAGGTGATGGTTATTTCTTGGTGAGCTACCTACAACATGGTGTTAGCCGTCTTTTATTGGTTAACATGAAGACAGCCGAAACCAAAGAATTAACCCCAGTACAAGGTGCAGGTTACATCTCAAAATTATCAGGTAATGTCGTCGGTCAAGACGAAGATGATGAGGAAGATAAAGAAGCTAAAAAGCACGACCCTGAGGCTTCTGAGAACTATGTCAAGTTCCGTTTTAGCAACCCTACTTTCCCATCGACTGATTATAAATACAGCATCAGTAAAGATAAGTTTTTAGATATCCGTCGTTATGACCTTACACCATTTGATGATTCTCAGTTTGAGACTAAGCTAGTATTTTATACCGCCAATGACGGCACAAAAATACCGATGAACATCAGCTACAAAAAAGGCATTAAACTTGATGGCAACAACCCAACATTGCTATATGGCTATGGTGGTTATGGTGTCATTTATGACCAACAGTTTGGTTTCCCAGCCAACCCAATGTGGCTAGAAAATGGTGGTGTATGGGCCCACGCTTTCATTCGTGGTGGTGGTGAGTACGGCGAAGCATGGCAAAAAGCTGCTGAACACGATAAACGCTTGGTGGGTTATGATGATTTCGCCTCAGCTGCTGATTATCTAAACAGTGCAGGTTACGCCAACCCTGATCATCTTGGTATCATTGGTGGTTCTAATGGTGGTCTATTGGTTGGTGCAGCAATGGTTCGCCACCCTGAGAAGTATCGTGTGGCATTCCCACAAGTTGCTGTATTTGACCAATTCCGCCATGAAAAAGCAGGTATTACTCAATACTGGATGAAAGAATACGGTACGCCTGAAGAAGGTCGTCATGTATATAATGTTTTGATGAGCTACTCACCTTATCAAAAACTGACTGCCGGCACATGCTATCCTTCAACATTGATTCAAACCTCAAAACGAGATGACCGTGTTGTACCATCTCACTCATATCGTTTTACTGCCAAATTGCAAGAGGTTCAAAGCTGTGATAGACCTACCCTACTGCACGCTGCAGAAGATCAAGGTCATAGCCCTAACACCTATGCTGAACGCATAGAAGATGAATTGATGACCATCACTTTTGCGTTCAACGAAATGGGCGTTACAACTGTGCCAAATCTTGAGGTCAGACCAAGTGCTGATGACTTGAAGACCGAAAAATGGCGTGCTGAAGATGCTCAAAAAGAACAAGAGTATCTCAAGTACAAAGAACAGATGAAATAACCCCAAACAAAAACCGCTCAAACAGTTGAGCGGTTTTTTAATACCTCCATCAAGAGGTGATGATTGATAAATCAAGTCTAGAAAAGGTATAATAATCCCAAAATCAGCCGATAGCCAATGCCAAAGGGGTAAGCCATGAATCCTTATGCCAATCAAGAACCTTTACATTTTTCTGAGGTTCGCTTCGATGAAACTCTCATTGAGAAATACAACCGCCAAGGTCCACGCTACACCTCCTACCCCACCGCCCTTGAATTTACCCCCATCGCTGATGGCATGGAGCAATCCATCCTAACAAACAAGAATGAACAAACAGCCATATCACTGTATTTTCACATTCCGTTTTGTCGCCATCTGTGCTACTACTGTGGTTGTAACAAAATCATCACCAAGAAAAACAGCGATGCAGGCGACTACCTAGAGTATCTTATCAAAGAAGTCAAACATAAAAAATCCCTACTCACCCACAAACCAATCGTCAAACAGCTTCATCTAGGTGGCGGTACACCGACTTTTTTTAGTGATGATGAACTGGTGCAGTTGTGGCATTTTTTGCAGGCGGAGTTTAGCTTCGCTGATGATGGTGATTACTCCATTGAGATAGACCCAAGAGAGCTTGGCGAGCATACATTACGCACGCTACGCAACTTGGGTTTTAATCGCCTAAGCTTTGGCGTACAAGATCTAGAAGAGCAGGTACAAATCGCCGTCAACCGCATACAGCCAGAAGCAATGGTACGGCAGGTCATGAATGAAGCAAGAGAGCTTGGTTTTGAGTCAATCAATATTGATTTGATTTATGGGCTACCACATCAGACAATCGAGAGTATGGCAAGCACAGTGGCACGCATCATTGATATTGCCCCAGATAGACTATCGGTATTCAACTACGCCCACCTACCCAATCGCTTTGCACCACAGCGCCGCATCAAAGAAGAGCATCTGCCAAGCCCTGCTGATAAACTCACCATGTTTGGCAACACCATCAACGCCCTAACCGATGCAGGCTATCAATACATCGGCATTGACCATTTCGCCAAACCCACTGACACCATGGCAATCGCCCAAAGACAAGGCGAGCTACACCGCAATTTTCAAGGTTATGCCATACTGGGCGAATGCGACCTACTGGGCTTTGGTGTGTCGTCCATCAGTCAGATTGGTCGCCATATCCTACAAAACCACACCGATTTAAACGAATACAAACGCATGATTGATGCCAATCTACTGCCTGCCATTAAGCACATAGAATCCAACCCAAAAGACGAACTGCGTCGTCATGTCATCATGAATCTGCTTTGTCATGATCGTTTAGACTTTGCTGAAGTGAGCGACCGCTTTCATATTGATGCCAAGAGTTATTTTGATAACGAACTTGCTCAGCTAAGCGATATGCAAGCCGATGGCTTGGTGAATATCACATCAAAGGGCGTGGATATTTTACCAAAAGGTCGTATCCTAGGGCGTAGCATCGCCATGGTGTTTGATGAATATCTAGCAACAAAGCACGCCAACCGCTTCTCCAAAGTGATTTAAATCTATATAAATCAAGCTCAACACCAAAAATAACCCAATCACCCCAAAAAAACACCCCAAAAAAACCGCTCACGACATAAATGTGGAGCGGTTTTTTAGATGGGTTTATTCATACAAATAGTATTAAGCAAGTTATTTATCTGTTTTGGGTTTTTTCTTTCGCAAAGACGCAAAAATCCCTTCATGTTCAAACTTTGGCACTCTTAGCGTCATGGTGTTAGATAAGATATCATGCACCGCCAACCCACGGCGATTAAACCAACAAAAGATATAGTTAAACAACAAGCCAAAAAACGCACTCAATAAAATCGCTAATCGAGAACCGTGCATCAACGCACCAACCACCACAAACACAATAGGTAGCACGCAAGCACTAATGATTCGCTTAAAGCTATCACCCCAAGTCAGTAGCTTTCCTTCGCTCGTTACCGTCTTTAATCGCCAAGTCTGCATACCTAAAGTTTGTCCAGATTTTCGCCAAAACACCCCATAAAACCCCACCAAAGTCAGCACAAACGCTGGTGTCATCACACCATTTTGATACCACTCTGGCAACGCCTTGGCGTCCTCAATCGTTGTGCCGACATCTACAAAAATCAATGTGCCAATCACCGACAGCACCGTTCCTGTCAAAAACAGCATCGCCAAAATCAACATACCATCATACAGCATGGTAAATAGACGAGTGATGGGCATAGCGATGACAATCGGCTCATCACGAGCAGTGGCGATTGTTGGGGTTGTATGAGCTTGGGTGGTCTTGGTCATATTTTTTTGATACATCATCTGTTGATTCGTATTGCGTATTTTAACACGAAATCAGCAAATTTACCCATTGGACAAATAAAATACAAAATAAAAAAACCACCAAAACTATTTAGCTTTGGTGGTTCTCTATAATATGGCACACCCGGAGAGATTCGAACTCCCGACCCCTTAGTTCGTAGCCAAGTGCTCTATCCAACTGAGCTACGGGTGCGTGATTTATCAAGATATTCAACTTAGTGTTGTCGTCTTGATGGTGGGCTATTATACTATAATTTTTTAGTATGTCAAGCCTTTTTTTAATTTATTTTTAAAATCTTTATGGACTAGAAAAATAAATGGCGGTGACGGAGGGATTCGAACCCTCGATACAGTTTCCCGTATGCATCCTTAGCAGGGATGTGGTTTCAGCCACTCACCCACGTCACCGTTTTACAAAATCCTGTGATAAATCACAGTATGTTGTGGGCGATAATTATAGCAAAATTTTCATGATTTGCAAGTAGTTTTTTCAAAAATTTCTGACAAATTTCTATATTTATTGTCATTTTATTGCTTGATGATTTAATTTTTATCACCCACCGCCCACTCATCGCTTTTTTTGGTGAAAAATATTCACTTAGGTAGATTTTTTGTTATGATATGATTTAGTTTAATAGAACTCTTAAGGACATCTCATGAATACTACCAATATCGTCAATACCCCTACCATGCGACCTGTGGTACTGTGTTTTTCAGGGCTTGACCCATCTGGCGGTGCAGGTCTGCAGGCAGACATTGAATCCATCGGAGTGGCAGGTGCACACGCAACAGTCGCTTGCACCGCCATCACAATACAAAGCTCACAAGCGGTTTTTGGCTTTGATGCGGTATCCAGTGAACTGCTAAAGGCTCAAGCGGCGGCAGTACTTGATGATCTGCCCATCAAAGCCATCAAATCAGGTATGCTAGGCACGACAGACAACATTCAAACATTGGCGGATTTATTTAAAAGTGGTCGTATTCCCAAAGACATACCTTTTGTGTTAGACCCTGTACTCGTCGCCAATTCAGGAGGCAGCCTAGGTGATCAAGACACGCTTGTCAAGGCGTTTACCGCACTATTGCCTTATGCCACACTCATCACACCAAACACACATGAACTGCGTGCTTTGGCAGGTCTTGATGATTTACACGATTGTGCCAAAAAACTAAACCAACAAGGCGTGCGTGCGGTACTTGTCAAGACCTCGCACGATTTTCATGATGGTGATATTAAGCAGTTTTTATATGTTGATGAGCAGATTGTGCACACCAGCATCATTCCTAGATTAACTGGTGAATTTCATGGCTCTGGCTGCTCTTTGGCCAGTCATATCGCAGGACGACTGGCAATGGGCGATGATCTGATCGACGCCATCAAGCATGCCGATGCTTGGATCATCAGTACACTAAGGCACGCTGACACTCCTCACCCCAATACGCCATCAGCCCAGCTGATTCCCAATCGGTTTATTAACAACCCAGTTTAGTATGGCTGTTTGCGTTGATAAATAATTATATGCAAAAAAAATTATCGGTAAAATTTTTAATCAATCAAAATACCTTGATTTTTATTCAAAAATACATTATATTAAATTTGAACGCAAGGGCGTCGGAGTTCTAAGTTAACCGAGATTGCGTTTTATAGTACCAAAATCCGCTTGTATGGTAGCATATAGGCGGATTTTATTTTGGTGGCTTGTTGTCATCACCTTTAGGAATGACTGAAAATAGCTCTATTTTCGGTTGTTTTGCCGTCATCTCAAAAATCGCCCAATCCCAAACCATATTTCCATAGCCATCATCTCTTAAAATAGTACTTTTTAGCACCTTGTTGTTTTCAACAATACTGCTCTTTGCCATCGCACTTTCAATCTGTTTTATTAGATCGGATATTTTATAGCCATCTTGGATAACTCAGCTATTATAGTGATGCCTCCCCATGTATAAAATCTCATTGCATTGAACAATGGGCAAATCTTTTTCGGTTTGTTTTTGATTGATTGTGGTTAATTGTTCATCAGTTAATTTACCTATTGCGACAAATTTAGGGCGTTCACCATTTTGCAGTTATTCCAAATTGGTACGGATAATATCTAAGGCATTTTTATACAGTGGCATCGATCACCATTCCTACATTTAAATAATAACATAATAAATCAAAAAAACAAGAATTACAAATTTAGTTTGCATCAATAAGTCCATACGCCACTAGGGATATCAGCTCTACTTATATATTTGGGAATTGAAAGTTAAGCCATCAAGAAAAAAGAAATCAACCCATGAGTCAAAAATGTGTTGAGATAACACAAGATGAACTTAATACTTTGATTATTAAAAATTTAGCTAACTTTGAGTATGATAATAAATATAAAACTTAAGCACAAAAAAACACAACTGCTTCGTTGTGTTTTTTTGTGCTTAATACCACTACGCCGTCTGTGGCAAATAAGCCATCTCAAGCAAGCGGATAAATCGCCCTTCAACATCAATAACGGTAATATGCCAATCATTAATCTGCACCTGCTCACCCTCTAGATGACCAACTGAGCCTAATGCCTGCATGACAATCCCACCCATCGTATCAACATCTTCATCATTAAAACAAGAACCCAAAATTTCATTACAATCGCTAATCGGGGTAGATGCCTGTACTAGCCATACACCCTCTTTGGTGGGGTGGGCTATGATGTTGTTAATGGTACTGTCTTCATCAATATCATCATGCTCATCAACGATGTCACCAACAATTTCTTCAAGCAAATCTTCCATCGTTGCAATACCTGAAACCGAACCAAAATCATCTAAGACAACCGCCATATGCACTTGTGCTTTTTGTAGCAATCTTAAAAGCGTATCCGAACGAGCGTTTTCGTTGATATACAAAGGCTTTCTGACAATATCTTTTAGGATAAAAGGGGAATCATCGCCCTTGGCACGCTTTGCAAAAATCGGAATCAAATCTTTAGCCAACAAAATACCAATGACTGCATTGTCATCATGGCTATCAAAGACAGGATAGCGAGAATGCTCTGTCTCAAGTAGCACCGACAGCACATCAGCAATATCATCATCGCTACTGATGGTAGATAACTGTGGGCGTGGCGTCATGATTTCACGCACTTGAGTGGCAGGCAGGTCAAGTACACCCTCAAGCATATCAACCGTATCAGGCTCCAAAAATTGGCGAGAATCCTGCACTAATTTTAATAAATCATCACGAGTTTCAGGGGCAGTGGATAGCCAGCGTTTAAGCCCACGAGTCCAACTGCCCGAATGACTGTCATCAGACATAAAAAGCCTCTTAATCCTTAAAAATCTGCCAAGAAATCAGCAGAAAAATCATGTTTAATGTAGCGGATTTATCAAGATTATTCAAGCGTTATTTTGTAGCAGTTATCTGTATGGTCAAACGCCCACCAACCATCAGACTTTAACCCAGCGAATAATCCGCTCTTCTATCTCATCTTCATCAAAAGCCGTCTCAAGCACGCAGCGACCACGCACCCCCACTTTATTCATGGCAAGCTCGTGCCTTTGCTGACCTGCTAACAAATAATGCCAATGTGGTAAATTTTGCCCTAGATGCAATCGCTTATACGCACAATGTCTAGGTAACCACATCATATTTGCCACCATGTCGGCAGTCAGACGAATGCAGTCAGGAACTTGTGCTTTGCGATTGGCATAATCTGAACAATGCCCTGTCTGGCAGTTTAAAAGCTGGCACGCAACATCTGTGTACTCAGTAAAGCGAGGATCATCATCGTCCAAGAACTTCACCAGACAACACACCCCACAGCCATCACAAAGTGCTTCCCATTCTGCATCGTTCATCTCATGTAGCGTATAACGCTCCCAAAAACGCTCTCTAAGCCCATCTGTTGCATCAATATCTCGCCCATAAATCAAGTCAGACATCAAAGCCATCTCATCATCTTTTTGGGGCATTTGCCAAAATTTTTGTCAGTAACTGCCAATAAACATTCACACTGTCTATATGCACCATCTCTTGAGGTGAGTGGGCATTTTTAATGGTAGGTCCAATAGAGACAATATCCATCTTAGGATAGCTTTGCTTAATCAGACCACATTCAAGCCCTGCGTGAATCACTTTAACAGCAGGCTCATGCCCTAAAATCTGGGCGTACAATTCATTAGTCAACGGCGTAATTTTAGAATGTTGGTCAGGATTCCAACCCACATAACTGCCTGTAAACTCAGCTGAAGCCCCCACCAAAGCAGCCAAACTTGCCAAAACCGAACAGATTGCTTCTTTGCCAGATTCTACCAGTGAACGAACGAGTAAATCAGCATAAAGTCCATCATCTTTTAGATTTACTACACCAAAAGACAAAGAAGTCTCAACCGTATCTTCTGCCACATCAGAATAACGCACCACACCATTTGGCAAAGTATTTAGTAGATGAATGGCTTTGGTGGTATCTGCCACACTCAAAGACCGCTTGGCACTCACAGATTCAAGCACACAAGTACACTTAGGCTCTGCCTTAGCAATCTCACCATAGATGACATCAAAAGCTCGTTGTAACGCTTCTGCCAACTCACTACCCACGCTTTTATCACAGAGCAGATGCACCGTCGCTTCTCTAGGAATGGCGTTTCTTAGCGTACCACCTGCCAGATGAGCAATGGCAAAACAATGCTCAAACTTGGGCAATACATCAGCCAAGATGCGTGCAATAATCTTAATTGCATTACTACGATTTTTATGAATGTCCAGTCCAGAATGCCCACCTTTTAGCCCTTTGATGGTCAAGGCAACTCCGCCATCAAAACCATGCTCATCAACCGTAACAGGCAGATGAATATTGGCATCAATACCGCCTGCACAGCCAACATACACCTCACCTATCTCTTCAGTGTCGGTATTAATCATCATCTTGGCAGACAGTTCGCCTGCTTGTAGTCCAAAGACGCCAACCATGCCAGTCTCTTCGGTCATGGTAAGCAGAACTTCAAGCTCAGGGTGTACCAAATCATCTGCTTCTAGCACCGCAAGACAACTTGCCATACCAATACCATTATCCGCCCCCAAAGTTGTGCCTGTTGCCATCAGCCACGCATTGTCATCAGGGCGAAGTCTGAGCATGATAGGGTCAGTGGTAAAGTCATGCTTGGTATCGGCATTTGCCTGAGGTACCATGTCAAGATGGGCTTGCAAGGCAATCGGCTCATGCCCCTCCATGCCTTTGGTAGCATTTTTTTTGATAATTACATTACCTACCACATCACGCCAAGCTACCAACCCTCGCCCCTTTGCCCAATCAATGATGTGCTTTGCTAACGCTTCTTCATGATAGCTTGGATGGGGAATGGCACAGATTTTGGCGAACCATTGCCAAAGTAGTGGCGAACCAAAGTCTTTAACCACTGCCAAATTATTGTGATAAGCATCAATATTCATTACTATTTCCTATGTATTTACCCAAGCTTATTCTAGCACATTTTATCACCAGTCTGGCAAGTCTTATCCATCAGCCCAATCACATGGTACAATCATCATAAACACAAAAAACCATCTAGCACCGCACATCTAATACAAAGACCGCTAGCCTCATTGCCAATTTTATCTCCAATGATGATGGGCGTTGACCAACAACAAAGTTAAAACCGACTCATCGCACCCGATAATACCACTCATGCTTTATCTTAAAACCAATCTCAACAAGACTTGCCAAAATACGCCCTGTCAGCCCCCAGACAATCTCTGGCGTGCCATCATTATCCACATCATAGACCCAAGCTGGAGTGTGTAGCTTGGCGGACTTGTTGGTCAGTTGTCTATCAAAGATGTGGTCTTTGGGGGCAGTCTTTAACACCTCAAAAGGCAACCAAAAAATCTTGGCAATTTCATCATCATTGGGCACCAGTGTATCCACCACCTTAGCAGACACCGAGACCACCACAGGTCGAACCAGTAGTCCTGTTTTGGAGATTTGCATCGGCAAATAGCCCAAAATATCAGCACTCGCTGTATTTAGCCCAACTTCTTCGCACGCCTCTCTTAAGGCGACATCAGCAGAGCTTCCGTCCATCTCATCACGCTTACCACCAACAAAGGACACTTCCCCTGCATGACTATTTAGCCTGTTTGACCGCCTTGTTAAAAGCAGGCGAGGCGTTGGTTCATCTGTGATGACCACCAAAACACACGCTTGTGGCAAAGGCTTGTTCTTAAGCAGTTGTTCATAATGCCTGATGGCTTGCTCACGAATAAGCCCTGTCAACAGCTCATTATTATCCGTATAAGGCAAGACATCTACTCCCTGATATCCATTTAGTCTGGTAGATAACTCATAAAATCGGTGTTCTGGTGGCACACAGACGGTCTGCTTATCAATAAAATCATTTGTCATTTTAGGTGTTTTCATTTAAACTTAATCAACTTCATTATAACACCAAAACTCAAGCCATGCCCTACTGCTTACACTGTGGCAATCCTGCCTCACACATCATACCTGATGGCGATACCAAAGAACGCCTTGTCTGCCCTGCTTGTGGCTATATCCATTATGACAACCCCAAGATCATCTGTGGCGTACTGGCTGTGCATGAAGGTCAAATTCTGTTATGCCGTCGTGCCATTGAACCACGCTATGGACTGTGGACGCTTCCTGCTGGCTTCATGGAGCTTGGCGAGACGATGGTAGATGGAGCAAAGCGTGAGACACTAGAAGAAGCAGACGGAATGGCAGAAAATACCAAGCTGTATGCCCTGCTTGATTTGCCACAATGGGGGCAAGTTCACGCCATGTATCTGGCAAATCTAAAAGAAGGGAAATTCGGCATTGGTCCTGAAAGTCTAGAATGCCGACTGTTCTATCCACACGAGATAGACATGGACAATCTTGCCTTTGAGACGGTGCGACAGACCATTGAGCGGTATTTGGCGGATAAGGCAACATTGGAGAAACAAGGCAAAGATAGCGATGATTTTGATAATTATCCGCTACATGAAGTCCACCTCGCACAAAAACCATAGAACAATAAAAAAGCCATAGACATCGCATCTATGGCTTTTTTATTACTTGGATAGTACCTTGATTAGATAATACCTCGAGATTTTAGCAAGGCAGTAACATCAGGTTTTCTACCCATGAACTTCTCAAACAATGCCATCGGCTCATCAGATCCACCTTGCGACAGTACTGCATCAATAAAGTCTTGACCTGTCTTGCGATTAAACACCCCTTCTTTTTGAAAGCGTGTAAAACCATCACTAGCAAGCACATCTGCCCACATATAACCATAATAGCCTGCCGAGTAACCACCTGAAAAAATGTGGTTAAAGCTATGTGCCATACGCACCCAATCGGGTTCATTAACCACAGAAATACGCTGACGAATATCCTCACGAATACGAGCAATCGCACCTGTATCGCCTGATTGATATTCGCTATGCAAACGAAAATCAAACAAACCAAACTCAAGCTGTCTAACGATGGCTGTTGCCGATTGATAGTTTTTGGCGGCAGACATTCTATCAATCATGTCTTTAGGTAAAGGTTCGCCTGTCTGATAATGACCAGAAATCAAACCTAGCGTATCCATATCCCATGTCCAATTCTCTAGAATCTGACTTGGGAACTCCACCGCATCCCATGCCACACCATTGATACCAGAAACTGCTCGTACATCTACTTGAGTTAGCATATGATGTAAACCATGTCCAAACTCATGGAATAAAGTTTCAACATCTCTATGCAATAGCAAAGCAGGCTCGTTGCCACTGGCGGCGGCAAAGTTACATACAATCATTGACACAGGCAACTGAATTGAGCCATCAGCCGTTTGATAGCGATTCATCACATCACTATGCCAAGCACCGCTTCGCTTATTCTCTCTAGCAAACAAATCCAGATAAAAAGAAGCAATGTGCTTACCTTCTTTGAATAACTCAAAGAATCTCACCTCTGGATGCAAGACGGACACATCTTTTCTTTCACGCACAGTTAAGCCAAACAGACGATTGGTCAACTCAAACATGCCCGACAGTACTTTATCTACAGGGAAGTACGCTCTTAACATCTCTTTATCAATGTCATAACGCTCTTGCTTGAATTTTTCGGTCAAATAAGACAAATCCCATGGCATCAGCTTATCTGTTTTAGACAACAGTCCTTTGTCTTTAGCATACTCCTCAAGCTCTTGAATTTCCGCTTTAGACTTAGAGTGAGTCTGTAATAACAAATCACCCAAAAAATCAAGCACTTGAGCTGGGCTTTCTGCCATTTTATTTGCCAAAGAATACTCAGCATGAGACTCAAAACCAAGCAGTTTAGCACGCTCTAATCTGAGTTGTACTAGCTCGTTCATGATGGCGGTATTATCCCATTTGCCAGCATTTGGACCTTTATCGGACGCACGAGTTCGGTACGCCTCAAACATTTGTTGTCTTAATTTTCGATCATCAGCATAAGTAACGATGGCGGCATAGCTTGGATAATCCAAGCCGAAGCGATAGCCTAATAAGCCTTTTGACTCGGCTGATTTTTTTGCACTGGCTAAAGCAATATCACTAAGACCTTGTAGCTTTTGTTTGTCTTCAATAACAATCTCAAACCCCATCTCAGAATCAAGCACATTATTACTAAAATCTGTAGATAGCTCAGACAATCTGGTAGAAATTTCAGTATAGCGTTTAGCGTCCTCTCCTTCTAATGCCACACCAGACAGTCTAAAATCAAACAAGGCGTTATCAATTGCCTTTTTTTGAGCTTTCGAATAACTGGCGTATTCTTTACCTTGTTTTAACTGATTAAAGGCATCGTATAGCGGTCGGTGCATACCAAACCATGTATAAAATTCTGTTAACGATTTCTGTGCATCACCATATACCTCTCGCAACGCTTCAGAGTTTTTTAAAGAATGCAACTGACTAATAGTAGACCACACACGCTCAAGTTTGTTTTGAGCATCTTCTAATGGGGCATAGAAGTTTTGCCAAGTAATGCTCTCTTGTGTGGTTAACGCCTTGACCACATTGGTATTATACTCAATCACATAATCAACAGCAGGCTTGATGTGTTCAAGCTGAATGGCGGTAAAGTTAGGCAATCCTACAAAATCAAGCAAAGGGTTGTTTTCAAGCTCCTTGCTTAGCACGAGTGCTGTCGGATTTGCCACACCAAATTTTGGTAAGCTGATGGCAACCAAACTACCTAGACCCATTTGTAAAAAACGACGACGTTCCATAATAATCCTCCTGGTTAAGATTAAACAACTTGTCTTATTTTATCCAATATCAATAAGAGTGGTAGCTAGCTTATGCAAAACTCATCAAAAAGTCAAGGTATTTACCACCCAACCAAAAACCCCCACCATCTCTGGCAGGGGTTTTGGGTTAAAGCTGATGCTTTGTTTTGGTTTGTGTTGGTTTGTTAAAGATTAGCCTTTAACATTAGCAACAACACCAGCACC
>NZ_JBGTZD010000016.1:0-25589 GCF_041807865.1 Moraxella sp. E33BD
CCACCGTGGTGCTTAGCAGCAACAGTAGCGATAGCAGCAGTTAGTGTGGTTTTACCGTGGTCAACGTGACCGATGGTGCCTACGTTTACGTGTGGTTTGTTACGTTCGAACTTGGCTTTGGCCATGATATTATTCCTTTTTTAGAATGCTTAAGATAAATGATTATCCAGCAAATGATTAACTGATTTATGATACGCTCAATTATCAAATACAACTAAGCGTATCATAGCTTTAGATCAAGCAAGCAACGAATTACTCGTCGTCGTCATCTTTAGCGGTGAACTTCTTGATGATTTCGTCAGCAACATTCTTCGGAGTTTCTTGATATTTTGCAAACTCCATAGAGTAAGTTGCACGACCTTGAGACATAGAACGCATTTGAGTGGCATAACCAAACATCTCTGCCAATGGTACTTCAGCACGAATGGCTTTGGTGCCACCAGGCAAATCGTCCATACCTTGAACCATACCACGGCGACGGTTTAAATCACCCATGATATCGCCCATGTAGTCTTCTGGCGTTTCTACTTCAACTTTCATGATAGGCTCAAGCAGTGCTGGAGACGCTTGCATAAAGCCTTTTTTGAATGCCATAGAACCTGCCATCTTAAATGACAATTCATCAGAGTCAACATCGTGGTAAGAACCATCATATAGCGTCGCTTTAATATTCACTACAGGATAGCCTGCTAGAACGCCATTTTTCATACGCTCTTGAATACCTTTATCGACCGCAGCATGGTATTCTTTAGGTACAACACCGCCAACGATTTCTTCAGCAAATTCGTACTCAACTTCACCCATTGGGTCAAGTGGCTCAAGGCGTAACCAAACATGACCAAACTTACCACGACCACCAGTTTGGCGAACGAATTTACCTTCAACTTCAACGGTTTGACGAATGGTTTCACGGTAAGCAACTTGTGGTGCACCGATATTGGCTTCAACACCAAATTCACGCTTCATACGGTCAACAATGATGTCAAGGTGCAACTCACCCATACCAGAGATGATGGTTTGACCTGATTCTTCATCGGTACGCACACGGAATGAAGGGTCTTCTTTTGCCAAACGACCTAGAGCGATAGACATCTTCTCTTGGTCAGCTTTAGTCTTAGGCTCAACAGCCAAGCTAATAACTGGGTCTGGGAATTCCATACGCTCAAGAGTAATGACATTATCGTTGTCGCACAGGGTATCACCAGTGGTTACATCTTTTAGACCGACAAATGCTACGATATCGCCTGTACGAACTTCATCAACTTCGTTTTGACTGTTGGCGTGCATCTCAACGATACGACCAATACGCTCACGCTTCATCTTAACAGGGTTATACACGCTATCGCCTTGTTTAGCAACACCTGAGTACACACGAACGAAGGTTAGGTTACCTACATATTTGTCGTTCATGATTTTGAACGCAAGTGCAGCAAATGGCTCGTCATCAGAAGATTCACGGCTGCCTTCGGTCTCGTCTTTATCATCTAAAATACCTTTGATGGCTTCAACATCAGTTGGAGCAGGTAGGAACTCGATGACTGCGTCAAGCATACGCTGAACGCCTTTGTTTTTAAAGGCAGTACCACATAGCATAGGCTGGATTTCACATGCCAAAGTACGAGTACGCAAACCAGCAACGATGTCCTCACGAGACAAATCGCCTTCTTCTAGGTATTTGTCCATCAGCTCTTCTGAGCTTTCTGCAGCTGCCTCAACCATGTTGTTACGCCATTCTTCAGCGATATCAACCAAATCAGCAGGAATGTCGCCATACTCAAACTTCATGCCTTGAGATTCCACATCCCAAATGATGGCTTTCATTTCTAGTAGGTCAATGACACCTTCAAAACTGTCTTCTGCACCGATTGGCACAACCACTGGCACAGGATTACCGCCTAGACGAGTTTTTACTTGCTCAACCACACGGAAGAAGTTTGCACCAGTACGGTCCATTTTGTTAACAAATGCCAAACGAGGCACTCTATATTTGTTTGCTTGACGCCATACAGTTTCAGACTGAGGTTGTACACCACCAACCGCACAATAAACCATACATGCACCATCAAGAACACGCATAGAACGCTCAACTTCGATGGTGAAGTCAACGTGGCCCGGGGTGTCAATTAGGTTAATGCGGTGTTCTGGGAATTGGTCTGACATACCTGACCAAAAGCAGGTGGTTGCAGCAGAAGTAATGGTAATACCACGCTCTTGCTCTTGCTCCATCCAGTCCATCGTTGCAGCACCTTCATGCACTTCACCGATTTTGTGGCTTTTACCTGTGTAGAACAAAATACGCTCTGACGTGGTGGTTTTACCTGCGTCAATGTGAGCTGAGATACCGATATTACGATATCTATTTAAGGGAGTCTTACGAGCCATAATTTTTCCTAGAAAAATTCTGATTAAATTTGGTGTCTAATGGTCTGTTAATAAACCATGACCACCAGACTTATCATTGGGTCAGATGGCAAACACCCAACCCATGCCTTTTTGAAAAAGGCTAAATACACTCTTAATAAAATTAAAAGCGGAAATGCGAGAACGCTTTGTTAGCGTCTGCCATACGGTGAACATCATCACGCTTCTTAATGGCAGCACCTTTACCTTCTGCAGCATCATTTAGCTCGCCTGCTAGGCGTAGAGCCATTGATTTTTCAGAACGCTTAGCAGCAGCATCAGCCAACCAACGCATTGCTAGGGCTGTACGACGGGAGGGGCGTACTTCCATAGGTACTTGGTAGGTTGCACCACCCACACGGCGAGCTTTAACTTCTACTGTTGGGCGAACGCTCTCTAGTACTTCTTCAAAGAAAGCCACAGGATCTTCAACATTGCGTTTAGCGGCAACAGTTTCTAGTGCACCGTAAACGATTTTTTCTGCGACTGATTTTTTACCATCTACCATAACATGGTTAATAAATTTTGCGATGGTTTGGCTGCCGAATTTTGGATCTGGTAGGATTTCACGGGCAGCGACGACACGACGTCTTGGCATAATAGTTTCCTTATATCTTCAGGATAATCTGGTATAAAAGCTAGCTTAACCAGCCTTACTGCGTAAATGGGCTGGGCACACCACACCCTAAATACGCAAAAAATGTCTTTAGGCTTATGCCTTAGGACGCTTAGCACCGTATTTAGAACGGCCTTGCTTACGGTCTTTAACACCCGCACAGTCAAGTGCACCACGCACGGTGTGATAACGAACACCTGGTAGGTCTTTTACACGACCACCACGGATTAGTACAACACTGTGCTCTTGAAGGTTGTGGCCTTCACCGCCGATATAGCTAGATACTTCATAGCCAGAAGTTAGGCGTACACGGCACACTTTACGCATGGCTGAGTTAGGTTTTTTTGGAGTCGTAGTATATACACGAGTACATACGCCACGACGCTGTGGGCATGCTTGTAGTGCAGGTACTTTCGACTTTTCGGTAATGGTCTTACGACCCTTACGGATAAGTTGGTTTGTGGTTGCCATTGGCAATTTCTCCCGTTATTAACAATATGGCTAATCTAATGAAATAGCCGACTCTCCCCATTTAGGGGCAATATATTATAGATGAAAAGATAAAAAGATACAAGGGCGAATGAAAAATCATCCACCCTTGTGCCATTTTCTTATCAGTCATGAAGAAGTTTAGCTATCTTGTTCGTTGTCTTTTTGAGTGCTGTCCGTCAAAAGATGTGGGCGTCTTGGGCAAAAAGTTGCCATTGCCGTACCTAGCACTTCTTCAATGAGCTCACGATTATAATACACGCCTGCACCCACTGACGCCATCGGCAAGATTCGTGTAAACCAACTAACATTGAGCTTATCAATATCAATGTATCGTGAAAAATCATCAAGCTGCTTGGCAAAATTATCAGTCGTACGGTATTTTAGCCCAATATTTTTAAGCTCTTGCTTTAGACTTGAATCTTGAGCATTGATAAAAAACACATTCCCAAAGGCAAGTGCAGTTAAGATGACCTGTTTTTCTTGTAGCTTACTTAGGTTTGCACCAGACAACACGCCATAGGCAATTTTTACACCCTCTGCACCCACCAAAGGCTTATCATAAATCAGTGCAATCTGATAAACAGACTTTAACGATACCATCAGTAGCCATGCGGTATCTGCAATGACGCCTTTTACTCCAAACAGCCCAGACAATCCGCCCATCACCGCTAACGCTCGATTCTGATTGGCGATATCTCGTGCAAAATCATCACGCTCAGCATCGGTTAAAATTGACAGCTTATCAAAGCGACTGTCCTTTTGTAGGTCTTTTTTTGCCCAGTTGTTCGCCCAATACGCCGCCTTATCAAAGAGTTTTTTTGATAAACTACCCGCCTCCATGCTTGGAACTACCTTACCCACCAAAGACTGTGCTTTAGCAAGCCTACCACCAAATAATTGCGAACCAATGGTTGATGCTTGCATTCTAAAGGCATCTTCACCAAAATCACCACTACCCAAATCCACTGGGGTAAAATCCTTAGTAAAAGAAGCGTTCGTACCACGCAGATAAACACCAATCTTGCCAAGCAAAGACTGGCTCTCTTGTGAAGATTGCTCGCCTTGAGCTTGAATTTTTTCAACTTGAGTTTCAATCTGGTAAGCCATGTGATCTACTCGGTCTTGAGTGCTTTGCTTGACCTCCTCAAAAACCTCTTGAAGCTGGTCTTTTACTTCGTCCGCCTTCTCCCTGCCCTGCTCTAACACCTCTTGAGCTTTTTGTTTAAAATCCCCAATGACCGTTTGAGCTTTTTGTTGGGCATCGTTAATGACATCCCCTGCTTTTTCTTTTAACTCATCTGCTTTTTCTTGAAGCTCGCCTTTAACTGTATCTACTTTATCTTTGGCAGTCTCTAAAGTTTGCTCGGCTTTTACTTTGGTGTCGGCTGCCACATCCTCGATTTGTTCTTTTAAGTTGGTGATTTTTTCTGTGGTATCTACCTTTAACTCCTCAGTCTGACCCTGTACCACTTCTTTGACTGCTTGAGTTTGATGAACAACCTTATCTTTGACATCATCAATATCAGTCTTTATGTCAGCTGTTTGTTGTTTAATTTCCTCTTTTATTTCTTTGGTTTTTTCTTTGGCAATGTCTGCTTTTGATTCAATCAGTTCTTTAGCCTGTTTTTCCACCGCTTTGGCTTCTTCGGCTTTATCTGCCTTTTGATCCACTTCTTCTTTGACAGATCCTTTTACCACCAGTACATCTTGCACTGATTTGTTGGCAATATCTACATGACCCACAACCTCCACACCATCGGTATTTTCTAGGGCTTCGGCAAATTGGTCTAAATTGTCGGTTTTTGGTGTGTTTGACATGATTTTCTCCTTAAAAATTAACCATTAAAGAGTAACATAAACACACCAATTTCGCTAAATAAAAAGTTAGGCAAATTGTTACTATATCAATCAAATATTACAGAGCGTTTAGATAAGTAAGAATCCGTAGAAAAAATACACGGAATACTTTAGAAAACTTTTCCCATGCGTTAAATAATTTGTTACAATAGCACCAATACAAGTGTAAACTTTGAGACACTTGGCAATTTATTTAATTGATAAGGAAAAACCATGAAAAGAGTCGTGATTACAGGCATGGGCATTGTCTCAAATATCGGCAATGATTTAGCCACTGTTACCGACAGCCTAAAAACTGGAAAGTCTGGTTTGATTTACAATCAAAGCTATGCTGATAACGTCTTTAAGTCTTGCGTATCAGGCTCGATTGATCAAAGCCTACTTGATACCTCTGCCATTGACCGCAAACTAAAACGCTTTATGTCAGATGCCAGTCTTTATGCCTATGTGTCAGCACTTGCTGCCATAAAAAATGCAGGGCTAAGTGTAGATGATATCGCCAATAACCCACGCATTGCGGTCGTGGCTGGCTCTGGCGGAGCAAGCACCGCCGATGTGGTCAATTCGGTGGACAACATGAAAGCAAAAGGACTTCGTGGTGTTGGGGCGGTCTCTGTCCCAAAAATCATGAGTAGCACAGTATCAGCAACGCTAACCACTGGTTTAAAGATTAAGGGCATCAGTTATTCACTTTCATCTGCCTGTGCCACATCTAGCCATTGCGTGGGTCATGCGATGGAGCTGATTCAGCTTGGCAAAGCAGACATGGTGTTGGCAGGCGGTGGAGAGAGCGAGCATTGGACGCAATCGTGTATGTTTGATGCCATGGGAGCAATGAGTACTCAGTACAACGACACACCTACCACCGCAAGCCGTCCTTATGATGCCACTCGTGATGGCTTTGTCATCGCAGGTGGTGGTGGCATGGTAGTCGTGGAGAGTCTAGAGCATGCACAGGCTCGTGGAGCGACAATTCTTGCCGAAATCGTGGGCTATGGAGCGACCTCAGACGGAGCGGAAATGGTCGCACCCAGTGGCGAAGGGGCAACTCGCTGTATGCAAATCGCACTGGCTCAAGCAGGGCTTGACACGGTGGACTATGTAAACTCGCATGGCACCAGTACGCCACTAGGCGACATCACTGAGTTGCACGCCATCTCAGACGTGTTTGGCGGTGCGGACAAAACCCCGCCAATCAGCTCAACCAAATCCATGACGGGGCATAGCCTAGGAGCGGTGGGCGTACAAGAGCTGATTTATTGCGTGCTGATGATGAATCATGATTTTATCGCCCCAAGCATTAACATCACCAACATGGACGAACAAGCCAAGCCTTTTGACATCGTTCAGACCACACGCCAAACCGAGATTGACACCGCCATGAGCAATAGCTTTGGTTTTGGTGGAACAAATTCGGCCTTGGTGGTAAAAAAGTTTAAAGGCTAACAATCAAAAGGGCTGTGAAAAAAATCATAGCCCTTTTAGATTATTCATTGAGTAAAAGTTCTTACAACCGTTCTTGGCGTCTTTTAATTTAAATGAATAAATGAGCTAAGTAAACTCATCAACCGCCCCTTTTTCTTTTTCCTATTTTGTTTTACAATTTGCCTGTCATCAGTCTATTCACTTCCACCATGCTCACATACCCCATTCATACTACGCACACCCCAAGCCAACTGGTCGCACTCATTGCCACACATCACCCTGATTGGCAGGTGTGTTTTTTAAACAATAATCACCGCCCTGTCATCGGCATTCACCCTGTCATATCATGGATAGCGACTTTTACAGATACGCTATTGATAGATAGACAAGCACGCCATACCAAATCTCAACGCTATACATCTACTTATACTGACTGGCAAAACGAGCTTATCGCCTATTGCCAGAACCAAACCATCACACCCACACATCAAGGCGACTACACACATGGCTTGATGGGTTTTATTGGTTACGACCTGTCCGCTCATGAATTAAATGCTGATATTGCCATCAAGCCAAATCAGCCTTGTGCTTATTTTGGGCATTATGATATTTATTTAAAGCCATGCGAACATGGATTTAGCTTGATTGGCATGAATGATGATGTGTGCATTTTTGATGAAGTAAAAGCTACATTAAACGATTTACTCAATCAAAAATTACCACAACCAACATCCGCCCAATTTGTCCCATCATGGCAAAAGGTGGATTATGCCCATGCTTTTAATCAAGTTCAAGAATACATCAAAGCAGGCGACACCTATCAAATTAACCTAACCCAAAGTTGGCAAGCAGATTTGACCGACTTGGCAAGTTTTTTGCCCATTTTGGGGCGAACGATGAATGCCCCTTTTGCAGGTTATTTGTCATTAAATGGTTTTGAACTTTTGTCAGTATCGCCAGAGTTGTTTTTTGAGTTTTATCAAAAAAACAATCACATTCATCTTACCACCAAGCCCATCAAAGGCACACGCCCACGACACAGCGACCCTGTGCTTGATGATGAACTAAAAAATGAACTGGCAAATAGCGAAAAAGACATCAGCGAAAACTTGATGATTGTGGATTTACTGCGTAATGATTTGGGTAAATACGCCCATATCGGCACGGTAAAAACCCCAAAACGCTTTGCCATTGAGAGTTTTAAAAATATTCATCATATGGTTAGCACCATCACAGCACAATTAAATCATACGCATTCTTTGGAAGTGTTATTTGGTTCTTTGCCCGCAGGCTCTATCACAGGCACACCCAAAAAAAGGGCGTGTGAGATTATTCATGAATTAGAAGTCTCACCTCGTGGGGCGTATTGTGGGACAATGGGTTATCTAAATTTTGATGGGTCAGGCGTGTGGAATGTATTGATTCGCACCTTACAACAATCCAACAAATGCGAGCTTTGGGCAGGTGGCGGCATTACCATCAAATCTGATATGGCTGATGAATACCAAGAATGCACCGACAAGGTGGGGGCGATTATCAGACTGATGGCACAGTCCTAAGTCTTAAGCCCTAGCTTAAGACAAGCCCTAAAAATCCGCCCTTTTTGGACGGATTTTGGGTTGGGTCAAGATAAGCACCGCTTAAATCGCCTGCGTGCGTTCAATGAGCCACGCCTTAGCATCACCATCAACCAAATCAAGTAGCTCATCATGCACTTTTTGATGATAGTTGTTCAACCAGTCTTTTTCTTGAGCAGTCAATAGCTCGGGCAAAATCAAGCGAGTGTCAAACGGACATAAGGTCAAGTCTTCAAATTTAGCAAACTCACCATATTCGGTGCTATGAGCAGGTATGGTTGCTACTAGGTTTTCTAGGCGAACACCCCACTTACCCTCACGGTATAACCCTGGCTCATTACTGGTAACCATGCCAAGTTGCAGGGTGCGTTCTGGCAACACAGGTGCAGTACGAGAGATGACTTGTGGACCTTCATGAACATTTAGAAAATAACCCACGCCATGACCTGTGCCATGCCCATAATCAAGACCCTGTTGCCATAGCTGATTGCGTGCCAGTACATCAATCTCAGCCGATAAAATACCCACAGGATAAACCGCCATGGCTAGGGCAATATGTGCCTTTAAAACAAAAGTAACATCACGCTTTTCATCATCGCTGATATCGCCCACGCCTGCCATACGAGTAATGTCGGTTGTGCCATTATAATACTGAGCCCCTGAGTCAATCAGTAGCAATCCAGAACCTTTGATATTGGCATGATACGCTTGGGTCGCCTTATAGTGGACGATTGCCCCATTGCCCTGAAAGCCAGCAATGGTATCAAAACTTGCCGAAACATAGTGTGGCTGTTTACTACGAGCCTCGGTCAGCATATCGGCAATATCAAGCTCACTGGTGGCAACACCTTCTTTGATGCGTTTTTCAAATTCACTAAAAAATTCACACAACGCCGCTCCATCTTGTCGCATCGCTTGGCGAATATGGGTCAATGCTGATGTGGTCTTGACCGCCTTAAATACGGTGCTTGGGTTGGTGGCATGTACAACGCTTAGCCCACCTACCTCTTTTAGCGTACCGACACTCACTTTGGCAGGATCAATCAGTAGCACGCCTGATAACATTGATAACGCCTTAGACACATTGTCATAATCATCAATCTGAACACCTGCTGCCAGTAGTACTGCTTTTGCTGCGTCATTTAGTTTATTTTGATGAACAAATAAAGTTGCACAATCTTGGTTGATGAGTAAGTGCGACAAGAAAACAGGGTTGAACGACACATCACTACCACGCAGATTGGTCAGCCATGCGATGTCATCAAGACTAGAAATCAGATGATGATCAGCCCCCAACTCACTCATCTTGGCACGCACTTTGGCGAACTTAGCAGTAGCAGATTCATCAATGAACAACTCACCGTGCGGATAAATTGGACTATCTGGCAAGGCAGGACGCTCATGCCATACTGACTGCAACAGATCAGATTCGGTGGCAAGTTTAATGTTTTTGTCCTTAAAAATCTCAGATAAAGTAGTACTCTCCGATACAGACAGCACCGCCCCATCAATCGCAACCGTCGCACCACTTGGTAGATTTTCTGCCAAAAACTTACCAAAAGTTGGGTGCCCTTGTGTCATTTTTTTAAGTTCGATGCCTGTACCTTCAAGCTGTATGGGTGCTTGTACCCAATAGCGTGCATCCGTCCAAAGCCCTGCAAAGTCTTGGGTGATGACCAAAGTGCCTACAGAACCTGTAAACCCAGAAACCCATTCACGACCTTGCCAATAGATAGGCAAATATTCTGATATGTGCGGATCAGCCGATGGGATAATCAATGCGTCAATTTGATGCGACTGCATCACAGCTCGAAGACTCTGCACACGCTCACGATGGATGTTGGTTGTCATATCCGCTCCTTTTTGGGAATTGTTAAGATTGATAATCAATGACAATTGATAGTAAATGCTTGGTTATTCTATCACAACTTGTTTGGATTTGCCTGATGATAAATACAAATAAAAAACCTTGCTCATCTAGCAAGGTTTTATCTGCAAAAATAACTTAAAAATCAAGAATGCTTCTTTAAGTTATCCTAATAACAATCAGGCTTATTTTTGCTTGTCCGTTTCAGCAACTTCTTCTTGAGTAGCTTGCTTGTCTTCTGCCACCTTAGGCGTTGGAGCGGTATTGGTGGTGTCTGCTGGTGCAGTCTGAGCAGCAGGCTTATCTTCAGTTGCTGTTGCTTGAGTTGGTGCTTGGGCATCTTCTGCCGTTTGCTCAAGTTTATCTTGAGCTTCAGCCACTGCCGTGTCGCTCGCTTGAGTAGGCTGTGCTTCTGCCGTGCTTGACTCTACAGTCTGTTCTTGTTCAGTTGGTGTTGCTGGCTGATGCTCGCCTGCTGGACGGAGAAAAGCAGAAATACCAATAGCAACAATCATCACAAGTAAAAGAACGATACCAACAAGAGCTGTAACCGACTCTTTGATTGGGTTATTATTTGATGCATCATGTGCCATAAATCACCTGTCGTAACGATGGGTTAATTAAATTAAGTATTTGGGATAACGGTTTGGGTAAACTTTACCCTATTATATACCAATTTTTGTATTTTTGTACAATTCCTTTCGCATATCAAGGAATTATTGTACAAAAAGCTTACTAAATAGCCCAAAAATCAATCACGCACGCCTTTGGCGGTATAATATCTTTGGGTGCGGCTGCTTGATATACTGCTTTTTCTTGCCACAAAGCTAAATACAATCAACAATAAAGCCAGTGCCAATATCGGATAACTACCAAAGCGTACAAATGGCGTCACACCTATTAGACTTGGCACTTCGCCACGCAATACCGTACGCTCAAACTGCGGTACAATGGCGTCAATACCACCTTTGTGATTGATGATGGCAGTTACACCTGTGTTGGTAGCACGCATAAAATATCGTCCTGTCTCAAGGCTACGCATCTGCACTATTTGTAGGTGCTGCCAAGGTCCTGCTGTCGTGCCAAACCACGCATCATTTGAAACCGTTACTAGCACATCGGCATTTTTTGCATTATGGCGTGTGGTATCAGGATAGGCGACCTCATAACAAATCGCCGCACCAATGGTGTGGTCTTTCACTGCCAATGGCGATTGATTGGCATGACCACGACTAATGCTCATCAAGCCTTGCATATTATCCAGATTTGGTAGGATATTTAGCATTCCTTCAAATGGAATATACTCGCCAAATGGTACAAGCTGTTGTTTCCTGTAAAGACTATCGCCAGTAGCATCAATCGCCGCCACACTGTTATAAATCGGTGGATAGGCGTGTTTATTCTCATCATAACCCTTTAGGTCTCGGTAAAGCAGTCCTGTTATCCAACTTGACTGGCTGTCATGAGCTTGTTTTGCCATGTCTTGCAAAAATGGCATGGCTTCATCATGAAACATCGGAATTGCTACCTCAGGCCATACCACCACATCACGCCCCCACTCGCTCTTTGTGAGATTGTCATAAATCTCAAGCGTCTGTGTTTGATAGTCAGTGAGCCATTTCATATCTTGAGAGATATTGCCTTGCACCAAAGACACGGACAGCGTTCTGCCATCAGGCTCAACCCAATCCACCGACTGAAGCACAAAACCTACCAATATGGCAAGTATTGACAGCACCAAAAATCCAACTTTTTGGTAAAATAACTCAACCACCGATGCGGCAAACAGCACCACCACAAAGCTGATACCAAAGACACCAAGCACAGGGGCAATACCAGAAATCCACGACTGCTCAGTAAAGGCATATCCCACAAACAGCCAAGGAAAGCCTGAAAGCACCCATGTTTTTAGCCATTCTTGCACCACCCACAATGACGCAAATGCAAGTGGCTGACGACCCAAAAAACACACAAATACGCAAGCAGATACCGCATGAAACAGCCCCATAATCAGTGCCATCAGCCCAATCATCACCGCCGCCGCCCACGCTGGTACATGACCATACTCATGAATAGAGTTGTACAACCATGACGCACCAACCACCCACACACCAAAACCATACGCCTGCCCAATCCAAAACGCTCGGCGAGTGCTCATCTCATTGATGAGCAAGGCATATACCCCCATGACAGAAAAAATGGCAAGTGGCCACAGATAATACGGAGCAAGCGAAAAACTAAATACCAACCCCGCCACAAGCGATAATAGTATGGCAAGAGCGATGGGAAGTCTTGGTGTGGAGATTTTTGCCTTGCCCTGCTTATTGGCAATGACTGATTGATGAATGGATTGGACTGTCATGATACAAGCTACTTAAAATACTAAAAAATAAGTTAAAAATAAAAATGGTAAAAATAGGTCAATCGCCATAGCAAAAAACACCGTCAGACCTGCCCAAATATCACATTCTAGATAAAATGTTGTGCCCAATAATACCAATAAAATCTTCTGCCAAGATGAATGCAAATAACGCAGCGATGGGCGATAAATCAATCATACCCAGATTCGGCATGATACGGCGAAAGGGAGCGATGATGGGTTCGGATAATTGCATGGCAATGTGTATGACCGGATGGTTGGCATTAAACAGCATAATCGCCCAACTCGCCACCACAGAACCGATGATGATATAACGCATCATTGATAAAAACTTAATAATCGCCTGTAGCGTCCCTGCAAAAAACAGCGTAATCTCATTGATGGGTCGTTCAAGAATGAACGCATTCGCCGCCAAATTGAGCCAATACAGCATCAGCATGAGCAAAATAGCAGCAAGACTGATGCGACCTGCTCCCACATTCGGCACAGCCCTTGATAGCGTATCTACGATACCTGTCATGCGCTTGATGGCTTGGGCGTAGGGGTTGCTCGCTTCAATCTCGGCAAACCCAAACATAAAGCGAATGAATAATACCAGCAACGCAAAGTTGATGAGCATATTAACAATAATATAAAGTGGCGTGTTCATAACTGTCTGTCTGTATAGATGAAATGGTCAAAGGCTAAGCTGACGGCTTGCCAAGTTCTATGCTGCGGTCAACACACGCTTGCATTCCTGCCCGAATGACTTCGCCGACATCACGCTCGCCAAAGACAGCCAAAGCTGCTGCGGTCGTACCGCCTTTTGAGGTTACCTGCTCACGCAAGGTCTTAGGGTCATTATGTCTAGCAAGCTCGCCTGCACCGATAAGGCTTTGAATGACTAGTGCCTTTGCGTCATCAGTACCAAGACCAAGCTCGACCGCCTTATCAATCATGTGTTCTAGGATATAAAAAAAGTAGGCAGGGGCAGAGCCTGCCGCCGCTGTTACTGCGTGCATCAGTGCTTCATCATCAAGCCAAGCCACAAGACCAGATGCACTCATGATGGCGTCTGCTACCGCCTTGTCCGACTCGCTAACATCTGCTTTTGCATACATTCCTGTCGCCCCAAGACCGATGGCTGATGGCAAGTTTGGCATACTACGCACCACTCTTTGATGACCGCCCAGCCACGCACACAGCGTATCCACCGTCAGACCTGCCGCTACCGACAGCACCAACTGACCTGACAGATGGGGGATAAGCTCTTGACAGACCCCTTGCATCCCTTGTGGCTTGACAGACAAAACCACCACATCAGCATCAGACACAACTTCATTGACATCGTCAGGGCTGACCGCCTGCACACCTTTGGCAACAAAAGAGACTCTTTTTGGCTCATTGCGGTCGGATACGGCAATCTGAAAATCTAACCCTTTGTCCTGTTTTAGTTTTAGCAGTCCATCAATGATGGCATTTGCCATATTGCCACCACCGATGAAGGTGATTTTTTTTGCTGATAAGATGCTCATGTTATTTCCAATGTATCTAAATGACATCATTGTACACCATCTGCGTCCATCACGCAAAGTAAGCACCCACGCCTGCCATCTCGCTTGCTGTATCAAGTCTCCACGCCCTATTGACACTCACAAGCAATACAGGGCGACCTGTCGCATAAACCACCCACACACTTTGTCTTAGCCATGCAGCCAGTCCAAGCGTCTGCATGAATTTTTTGCCAGACAGTTGTCTACCCCCAAAAGGTATGCTCATCTGCCTATCCCAAGCCACCACTTGTAATGGCACGCCGTGCAACCCATCAGGAACTTGCCATACAAGTGATACATCAGCCAATGTTTTTAGTACCACTTTACCTGATGAAATCAGACCATTGCAAGACTGGGCAGGCAACATCAAACAATCCCAAACCGGCTGACGATAGCGATATAAATACCCTTGATAATAACAGATGACATAAGCAGACACACCCTGCCAAAATAGTCGAGTCTGATGATTGGTGTCTTGTCTATGAATCAGCTGCAGTATATCATGAATCAGCCGATGAGCAGGTGGCACAGGCTCACCCACTGCTAGCCAACGATGAATGAGTGCTGACTGCACAGACTTAGGTAACCGAACAACTTTATCAACCGACAATACCTGAACATTAGAGAGACAGCCAAGCTGTTTGATATTGCACTCAGACAGTTTATCATCAATGAGCATCTGCACCATGTCATCTGCATCTGCTAGCAACTGACTACTGCGGGCAATGTTTTGTATCATCTTTGGGTTGATCTGTTCAAATATGGGTAGCACATGGTTACGCAGTTTGCCACGCACATGGGCATCGTCAGTATTTGTTGGGTCATCAACATATGGCAACTGGCATTCTTTGGCAAAACAACTGATACTCTTTCGGTCAGTATGTAATAACGGTCGCCATAACCACACCGCCTTATGCCCATCATGTTTTTTTTGCCAAGTACGCATCGCAGACAGTCCACGCACGCCTGCCCCATCAATCAGACGCATGAGTAAAGTCTCTGCTTGATCGACTGCATGATGTCCCAACATCAGCACATCGCCATCATTCATCACATAAAGCATCGCTTGATAACGGCACTCTCTGGCATTGGTCTCGTTGGCGTGCGTTAAGCTAATGCGTTGTATATGGCAATCAAAACCATTATCCACCGCCCAATCCGCCACCAACTTCGCCCAGTCATCATTGGCACACTGCCAACCATGATGGATATGTAAAATGGTGGGCAAAGAATCAATCTTGCCTTGCTCATACAGCAGTTTGCAAGCGAATGCCAACGCCAACGAATCTCGCCCACCACTGCAAGCAAGATAGCACCGCCTATGTGCCAAAAAATCACGGCACTCCCCAAAAGCATCCGAAAGTTTATCCAACATACTGCACAAAAAAAGACCAGAATGCGATATTCTAGCCTTTTTGGGGTAAATTTGATAGATAAATTTATTCATCACTACAAAGATACAGAAGAATCAAATGCCATCAACCTTTGGTAGCGTTTTTCTAACAGCTCATCGGTCGGCAAAGCTGACAACTGTGTTAATTGACACGCCAACAGTTCTTTTAAGGCACTCATGACCACCTCAGGGGATTCGTGTGCACCCGCCCCTTCTGCGATGACCTCATCAACAAGACCCAACTGGTGTAGATTATTGGCGTTTAGTTTGAGTGCTTCTGATGCGTCAGGGGCTTTTTCGGCAGTCTTCCATAAAATAGACGCACAGCCCTCTGGCGAGATGACCGAATAGATGCTATTTTCTAGCATATTCACCTTATCTGCCACACCGATTGCCAACGCCCCACCTGAACCACCTTCACCAATGACCGTAGCGATGATGGGTGTTTTTAGGCTACTAAATACAGCAATAGACTTGGCAATCGCTTCTGCTTGCCCACGCTCTTCTGCACCCACACCAGGATACGCCCCTTGTGTGTCAATGAAAGTAAATACAGGCAAGCCAAAGCGTTCGGCAAGCTGTACCAAACGGATAATCTTGCGATAGCCTTCTGGGTTTGCCATGCCAAAATTATGGGCGATACGCTCACGAGTTGAGCGACCACGATGCTGACCCACCACCAATACAGGTTCACCGTTAAAACGAGCCAACCCACCCAAAATCGCCCTATCATCAGCAAATGCCCTATCGCCATGCAACTCATCAAATTCTGTAAACAATGCCGATACATAATCCAAAAACAGCGGACGCTTGGCATGGCGAGCAAGCTGAACACTTTCCCAAACTGTACTCATCTTTTTTTTATTCCCAATGAACAAATGTAAACTTAGTTAGTTTAGCATATTTTTTATTTTATGGCATCTTTTTTTATCAGTGCCTAATTATCCAGGGCAAGCCATCACATCCAAACACACCCCCCATTTGGCAAACTGTGCCACATCTAGGGTAAGCTGTGAGTAGATGAGTGTCTCGTGTAGACCTTCTCCTACCGTTACTTGCCAATGATTTTTGGTAAGTATTTTTAAGGAGATGGGGGCGGCTTTGGTTGTTCGGCTTTGGTTTGCTTGTACGGCTAGGCGTAAAATCAAGCACAGATGAACCAGTTTTCTTCCGCCCAAATTCTCGGCAGCCTCTAGGTTTTCTGATTTTAGTTTGCGTCTGTGATTAAGAGCGATATGTGCCATCATCGCTTGACCGACTTGTGAAAACCCTGCAATGTCCGAAAACTCAAGCAAATAAGCACTGTGTTCTTGATAATGACTATGACCGATGGCAAGACCGATTTCATGCAGATTGGCGGTTCGTCTTAATAGGTCTTTGTCTTCATCACTAAAGTCTAAAGCGTTTTTGGCGACATCAAACAATCTGGCACAGGTCGCCATCACACGCCCTGCTTGCTTAATATTGACCGAATATCGCTGTGCCATCGCTGCCACAGAGCGATCTCGAACATCTTCGTTGCTTAGGCGACCGAGCATATCGTACATCACGCCTTCACGCAATGCCCCATCAGAATAGCCAAGCTGTTTTACGCCTAAAGTTAGCATGATGGCATACAACTCTGCCACACCTGCAGGAAATACCGCTTGGCGGTGGGCTTTTACCCCCTCAAAGTCAATCTTATCAATGCGTCCTAACTTAATCAGACAGCGTTTTAGCTTTTGCATACCCTGTAGGGTAATAAACTCATCAGCAAGACCCAACTCTTGTAAGACCAATAACGCTGCCTTTGCTGTGCCTGATGAAGCAATGGCGTTATCCCAGCCCACTTTTTTGTAGCGTTTTTCTATGGGTAACAGCTCGGTTTGGGTGGCTTTCATCGCTTTTTCAAAGGCGGATTCGGTGATTTTACCACCAGCAAAAAACTTCTTGGTAAAAGACACACAGCCCATCTGCAAAGATTCCATCTCAATAGGCTCAAAGCCTTGACCGATGATAAACTCGGTTGAGCCACCGCCGATGTCAATGACTAAGCGTTTATCCGTACTGGCATTAGAATGCGATACACCCAAATAAATAAGGCGAGCCTCTTCACGACCTGAGATAATCTCAATCGGCTTGGGAAGTAGCTGATTGGCACGCCTGATGAACTCTTGGGCATTGACTGCTTTACGCAGGGCGTTGGTGGCGACCACACGCAGTAGATTGGGATTGATTTCGGTCAAATGTTGGGCGAAGCGATGCAAACAATCAAACCCTCTTTGCATTGCCTCTTCTGACAGCACATTGTTCTCATCAAGACCTGCGGCAAGTTGTACTTTTTCTGAGATGGATGCAACCTTGCGAATCTCGCCATGATCAAGTCTTGCAATCGCCAGATGAAAGCTGTTTGACCCCAAGTCAATTGAACCGATTAGCTCTTCACGACCAACGAGTGCCTCTGCTTCACTGATGGATTGGGCGATTTGTTGATGGCGGGCGGTGGTATCTATCATGACAGGTTTCATAACAACTCTCAATTTTTTATAACCGTTTGGTCTTATCATTGATATACTATCATCCAAACGCTAAATTGCCAATAACCGATACGATAAAACCTTAAGTTCGTGCGTTGGCTTGTGCGTTTTGCCATATTGGTCATCAATCAAACAATTGGTACAGACAAATAACCACCTAAAACCCATCGCCTACCCAGTGCTTTATGTCATCAGGCAATGGTGCCTCAAACACCTGCAAGCCCTCTGTCATAGGCACGGCTATCCGCCAAGCGTGCAGGCATAGGCGTTTGATGCCTACTTGTTCCGCCAGTTGTTGCTCATTTTTGGACTGATATTTATCATCGCCAAGCAAGGTATGACCGATACTTGCCATGTGGACACGAATCTGATGGGTGCGACCTGTCAAAGGGCTTGCCTTCACCAAACTCACTGGCATACCATCAATAAGAAAACAATCCAGCACTTCTATTCTCGTCTGCGATGGCTTGCCTGCTTCATCTACTCTGACACGCCGTTCGCCACTATTTAGGGTGTATTTTAGTAGGGGTTTATCAATCAGCTGACTACCCATCAGCGTACCATGAACCAGACACAAGTAGTCTTTTTTGATGGTTTTTTGGCGAAAATGCTCTTGTAAACCCTTTAGGACACTGCGTTTTTTGGCAATCAATAACAACCCTGATGTCTCTTTATCAATGCGATGAATCAGCTCTAGGTATTTTTTCGCTGTTACCACTCGCATCGCCTCAATCACCCCAAAACTCTCGCCAGACCCACCATGCACCGCCAAGCCGTGCGGTTTGTTCAACACAATCAAACCTTCATTTTCAAAAATCACCCTACCTAGCAGACCATTAGCAAAACTCTCAGACACCACAGGTTCATCACGCACCGAAAGCCTGATGGGAGCGATACGCACCACATCGCCCACATTGAGACGGTCGTGTGGCTTACAGCGTTTTTTGTTGATGCGGATTTCATCATCTCTGATGAGTTTATATAAGTGCGAGCGTGGCAAACCCTTTAAGCGAGCAAGCAAAAAATTATCAATACGCTGACCGTCTTGGTTGGCAGTTACGGTAATAAAATTAACACGACCAAAATCACTGATGGTCTCATCGGCACTTTGGTTGGTTGGGTGACTTGGGCGGTGATTGGTGGGTTTTTTGGTGAAATTTTGAGTTTTTTTCATGTTTTTGCCAAAAATGGTTATTTTTTTGTAGGAAAATTGGTAAATTTTTGGTATAGTTTAGCATGTTGCGTAAAAAAAGGCGAAGCTCTCAACAAAAAGAGACCGCTTGCCTATGATGATTTGTCAAATCGCTTATAAAATATCGGTTCACAACGCCTGATTTTATAACCGCCAAGCGAACGCAAGGCAGCAAGAACGGACTGACACACCGACCTGACCATCACCGCAACCGACAATATATATTTTTTGGCAACCATGCCGCAACATTCGTTTGAGAGACGACCCATCATTTTGATGTGAATCGCCCTTTGGCTGTTTTTGCCAAATGGCAAATTTAGTAAGTTTTTTTATTGTTGTTAAAACATCGCCATGTGTTGGCTCAGATACACAAGACAAACTCTGTATCCGACCAAGAAAACCCCAACGCATGACGAACCGTTGATGACATCATTGGTGCAAGCAATGATAACCAGATGGCAATTAGCACGCCATCATCACATACTTTTTTTGATGACACTTGGGCTTTTTGATACATTGATTGGCGTTATTGATACGCCATGATGAATACAAACTCAAAACAACGGTGGCTTCATCAGACAACACAACACTTTTAGACAACAGCTTTTAGGTGATTTTTTTTGATACACCATCAAATCAATCGCACAACTCACTCAATGTATTTTTGACCGCCATCAGGCAGTCAACGACCCACTCAAACGATGTTGCTTAACCTAGCTTGGCAGCCCCAAGCATACCATTAAGGAACATCATGAAACGCATTTTAATCAACGCCACACACAACGAAGAAATTCGTGTCGCACTCTGCAAAGACAATCATCTGTATGATTTTGACCTAGAAAACCGCACTCGTGAACAAAAAAAAGCGAACATCTACAAAGGTCATATCACTCGTGTTGAACCATCACTAGAAGCAGCATTTGTTGAATACGGTTCGGTCCGTCAAGGCTTTCTACCCCTAAGAGAAATCGCCCCAGAATACCTACACGGCAATGTGCGTGAAGACAACATCAAACAACTCTTAAAAGAAGGCGATGAGGTCATCGTACAGGTTGAAAAAGAAGAGCGAGGCAATAAAGGTGCTGCCCTATCCACTTATATCTCGCTGGCCGGTCGCTATCTGGTACTGATGCCAAACAACAGCAAGGCAGGCGGTATCAGTCGCCAAATCTCGGGCAAAGTCCGTGAAGAGATGAAGCAAATCATCGCCAGCTTATCCATTCCTAAAGGCATGAGTGTCATCGTGCGTACCGCTGGGCTTGGTAAGGGTTTTGACGACCTACAAAACGACCTAAACCACCTGCTAGACATTTGGAGCTCTATTTTAGACCAAAACAAAAAACGCCCAAGCCCTTGCTTGGTTCACCAAGAAGCAGGTGTGGTTACTCGTGCCGTGCGTGATTATCTACGAGATGACATCAGCGAGGTGTGGATTGATAGCGAACACGCCTACAATGAAGCCGCCAACTTCATCGCTGCTGTCATGCCAGCACAACTGGACAAACTGCGTAAATACACAGAATATGAACCAATGTTTGCTCGCTTTGGTATCGAACGCCAAATAGAAACCGCCTATCAGCGTGAAGTGCGTCTGCCATCAGGTGGCTCAATCGTCATTGACCAGACCGAAGCGATGGTCTCTATTGACATCAACTCATCAAAATCCACCAAAGGCTCAGATGTCTCTGAGACCGCTTATCACACCAACCTAGAAGCAGCTGATGAGATTGCTCGTCAGTTACGCCTAAGAGATATGGGCGGTTTGATTGTTATTGATTTTATTGACATGAACGATCCACGCCACCAAAAAGATGTTGAAAAGCGTCTGATTGATGCAACTCGCCATGACCGTGCCAGAGTACAGTTCGCCGAAATCTCCAAATTCGGTCTGATGGAGATGAGCCGTCAGCGTCTGCGTCCATCGCTAGAAGAATCCACAGGCTACATCTGCCCACGCTGTCATGGCAATGGCATGATTCGTGATTTGCGTTCACTTGCCCTATCCATCATGCGTCAGATTGAACAAATCTCCTTAAAAGAACGCACAGGCGAAATCCAAGCAGAAGTGCCGACCGAGATTGCAGCGTTCTTATTGAACGAAAAGCGTGAAAGTCTGGTCTATCTGGAGCAAGACTCTGGCACACGCATCACCATCTTGCCACACGCACATCTTGAAAGTCCAAACTTTAGCCTACACTTCAACCCAGATGGCTTTGCTCCGTCTAGCTACGAACGCATCGTTAATGCCGAAGAAGAGATGGAAGATCGTGGCTATGAAGTTAATTGGCAGGCACACAATGAAACTGGCGATGCTGATGTGCCAAATCGTTGGCAAAAAGCCCAAACCAACACAGACCATCGCAAAAAGACCGCCGACAGACCAGATAAACAAGACAAGCAACCTAAGACGCAAGCAGAACCACAATCACAGCCACAAGTAGCGGCTTGGCTATCCAACCTGTTCGCCCCAAAACCACAAGCAAAACTGGCAGGGTCATTGAATAACTCAAGTGCCGCCGCCGCCATTGAGTCCATCGTCAATGGCGGTGGTATCAGTCTGGGTGCTAGCGGTGTGGCAACCATCATCAATCAAGACAGCTCACCAAAAAAAGAAACACATCAGCGACCCACAAAAGACAAGGCTGAGCGTGAAGAGACCCAAGAGCGTAGAAGCAGACACAAAAAAACCAAAAAAGAAACACCAACCGAAGAGACCAAAGACCTAAAAACCCAAAAAACAGATAAGACCGACAAGACAGACCAAAAACCCAAAAAAGAAGAATCAGCCTATCCAAAAAGAGAAGCCGGTTCACGCCGTGAAGCACGAGGCGAGATAGTCCGTGAAGAGACGCTCACACCAGAGAACAACAGAAATCTTAAAAAAGACCACAAAAAAGCCAGTGAACAGCACACCAAAAAACACGCTGAACATAGCAATCCTGATGAAGTCGTGGTCAGTATCAAAGCAATCCCAACCAACGAGTCGGCAGGCAAAGTGGTTCATCTATCCTTAGATAACAGCAAGCCCACCACCCAAGCCCAAGCTGACATCAGCGATGATGATAGCCACACCGCACCGACCAAAGCGGTGGTTGAGACAGTAGCCAAGTTCAGCTCTGATGATACACAGGCACTATCTGTACAGGCTCAAGCCGACCACGCCCCTGCCAATCACAAGATAACAACTGATGATACGCTTCAACAAGACAAGCCAAAACAGCCAGTGGTTGAGCAAACACAGCCCAAGCAGGTAGCCCAAAGCGTGTTCACCCATGACGCTCGCATCAGTAAACTTGCCCTACAGATGGACAAAGCAACGAACGACCCACGAGTCGTCATGGCAGTTCTACAGACCACTGCCCCCATCAGCGGTACAGCAGGCGAGTTCATCACTCGTGTGCTAGGTCAAAATGTGGGCGATGATTTCATCACCAACTTCACCAATGCCGTTGCCAAACACCGTACAACGACTGATGAGGTGTTTAGCTTCGCCAATTATGGTTATGTGCCACTGCCTGAGGACTATTTGGCAGCATTTGACAGACAGACCAGCGTCGCTTCACGCATCAGCACGCCACAGGGTAAAACCGAAGTCGCTCTGCCACGCACCACTCAGCGAGCCGACAACGACCCACGAGGTCAGCTCACCGAGACGCTCGGCACATCTGATGACCATCAAGAACCAAGCGACAAGAACACCGCCCAAGATGACTTGATGACTACTGCCATAACTGCTGAACAAACCCCAGCTCAGATGCCTAAGGTTCAAGACGCACCACAAGCAAAGCAAGCACCTACTGAGCATGACAGCCAGCAAGAGCAGGCAATCTCTACTCAGACCGAGCAAGACAGTCCAAGCGAACATCAAAAGATGTTCGACCAAATAGATAAGGCGATAGAACAAATCAAAGAAACAGCTGATGATGTCGCACAGACCATCAACAATAAAATCACCGATTTATTTGATGGGCTTGATGACCCCCAAGAGGACAAAAACCATCAAGCCAAACAAGACGAACAGCCTGCCGAACAACCGACAACACCAAAAGCGGACGACAGCACCAAAAAACCCAAAAAACGCACCAACAGCTACAAAGACATGATAGAAAATGTCGCAGGTCAGCTGTTGCCACAAGTGGGGATTTTGAATTTAGCACAGCCAAAACCTGCCAAAACTCGCATCAAAAAAACCGCAGGCAAAGGCGACAACAAGCCAAAATCTGAGGTCAGAAAAGCCGGCTCAAAGGTAGCCAAAGCTAAGGCTGAGACCAAAAAACCCAAAGACGAATAACCCAAGTTTATTCATCAAAAAAAGAGAGTGTCATAACTCTCTTTTTTTGATGGGCTTTTTGGTGTATCAAAGAGAGATTAAGGCACAGAAAATCGCTGATTCATACATCAGCGTTGCCAAGCTATTAAACATTGCTCGTCTGCTCAGTGTGCGTCACTGGCATGACTAATAAAGGATTTTTCAATGAACACAGAACAAGCAAAAGATTTAACCATAGATGATACTGTAGCGAGCTTCAGAAGAACAACCACCCCTGCACTAATCGAAAGATGCTGGAATGATGTTGATATCGATGACGAAGATCCTACCGCAGTGTTAGTGCTAGAAGTATCATCAGAATACGCTGAATCTATCGGTGCCGAAGCTGCTGATGAAGATGATTTTGCCGCACATGGCGATTGGGATATTATTGGTGGCAAAAATTAGGTGACAAAAATGAGTAAAAATAACAAAAAACCAGATGATTTTGGCAAGGCTATTGATAACGCCATAGAAGGCAAGCCGTTGGATAGTTCTAAAATTTGGGTGGGTAGCACGCCAAAAGTTTTACAAATGCTTGGTGTACAAGACTTGCCCGTCTATATCCACAGAAAAACGGTACTAAAAGATGCTATCAGAAAACACAACATCACCGTCTCGGACTTAAAAGCAACCCAAGCCAGCTAGAACATCCAATTGCCATCATGAAGTCAGCACAGACATCTAGCAATCCAAACGCTTATTTGGTTCTGACCGAACTGATTGAAAAAGAAAATACAAAAGATAAACCTGTCATCGCTATATTGTCTGTCACACAAAAACAAGACGGCATAGAAATTAATTCGGTGTATGGTAGAAGCAAAAGCCAAATTGAAAGAGATTTGAACAATGTGCTGTATTGGGATAACAAAAAAGGTCAGCAATTTATTGATAGCTTCGGGTATCAATTACCCCCCCTCGCCATCTAATGCTGACCCTTGCCATAATTATAAAACAGATCAAGATTTAAATCAATACATTTTAGTGCAAAATAGCAGAGAACACGCCGAACAATTTTTAAAAACTGCCGAAGAAATCAAAGCCTATTTGGGATATGCACCATCTAAACAGCATAATGTCGAAATTCCAGCCGATGACAAAGGCAGTAAACTTGGCTCAAGCAAAAATGATGAACATTTAGCCAAACTTAATACCACTCACAGCTTGGCTAATGACCGCCAGAGCTGACATCTGCTCAGCTCATCATCAATAGACATAACATCACCAAAAGCACCAAATAATATCATTATCAATAGTAACAATAAGATAACAATATTGTTGTATTATTTTATCTACCCCCTGCGGAAGCAACTTTATGGTAAAATATCTCTCTTAAGCTAAATATACTAGCAACAATTTTAATCAATCCTAAAACTTAAGTTTGGAATGGTTGCCAATCAGTTGCAACCAAAAAACACCCACACGATCAAACCAAGCAATGCATGGCACTGTTTGGCGATGGGTATCTGCCTTTTAAGTGTTTGGCAGAATTTCATTCAGCAGTCATCATTTGTGAGTAAATTATGAATAAAAAACCAATAAAAAGCACAACAAGAGCTGTGCTATCCATACCAACAACTCTGGTATGCCAGTTAAGATGAAAGCCCTGACACTGGCGGTGGTATCCACTTTGTCCATGATGGCTGCTGCACAAACAAATGACAGTAATGTTCGGAACCAGACTGTTAATGGTAATTTGACTGTGCAAGGTACTGCGCGTCTTGCAGGTAATTTGACTGTGAACAACAGTGTGACACTTAATAAGGGTTTGACGATTAATGGTAGCACGCTAACCGCCAGAAGTAGTTTGACTGTATCAGGGGATACAAAGCTTGGAAGTTTGACTGCAGGGACTACAAAACTGGGAAATACAAACGCAAGTGGTTTGAATGTGACAGGGGCTACAACCCCCCTTACCAGTCAATTTACCCTATCATAGCAATCAATGGCTAATTTTTCTATGCGAATTATTCATAAATACCAATAAATCATCAAAATTGTCAATAAATTTACCACAACCGCCCAAAATTTCG
>NZ_JBGTZD010000017.1:0-20459 GCF_041807865.1 Moraxella sp. E33BD
ATGATTTCATTGACATGAGCAAGGTTTTCTTGACGCAGTACGATATTTTTGCCAGTGTGAATACACTTTAAGGAAAAACCACCCAGCATATAATATAAAGGTTGTTTTTTGTCAAAATCATCAGAGGTAACGAATTGTAACCGCATGGGAACTCCACATCACAAACGCTCATCTCATCATACCCCAATCCCTACACTTTTTCAAGCCATGCCCCACAAGCGTGCTTGCAGGGTGGTTTTTTTGATTTAAGCGATTGTTAGTGAAACCCAACCGACCAGTGTATGTTGCTCAAGCGTTCAGGGTTCATGCCGTTATAGCCTAGATTTTTGCTGATATGATTGGCAAATATCGCAGCATGGATGATGTGGCCGTGTATCTCGCCTGACAATTTGGGGCTTAGCATTCTAAACGGCTCTTCAATGGCTTTATACCAAGAGTAGATGAACTGTGTGTGCCATGCCAGATTTTGAGCATTGATGGATAGGCTCTCGCTCATGGGGTTTTGTACCTTAATCATCAAACCATGCACATACTCCACCGCTTGTTCCACCTGCTCTTTGGATAATTCTTTGATTTCATCAATACCAAATCTTTGATGCACCATCTTATAAATGGTAGAGTAATCCAAGCGTAACACACCTGTTGCCATACTCACGGCATTGCGTAAGGGTAGGGTGTCGTCTGAGGTGAGTTTTGGCTTTACCTGTACAGGCTCGCCCACTTCTTTATCCAAGATGTCTAGCACCCATTGACGGAACTCTTTGGCGACTTTGGTGCGAGCAAACATGGCGATAAGGTGGCAACCACGCAGAGAGAAAATGCGTGTTGAAGTTTGCAAATTTGCTGATTTCTCCGAAGTAACCAAATTGATTACCTCGGTCATACCACTTGTAAATTCATCTTTTTTGCGATTATAGATATTGGTAACAGAGCGAACATCAGAATATTCCAATGCTTCGGCAAGTTGTGAGGCAGTAAGCCAAATTTGCTTGTCTCGGCGGTTAATTGGGTTGAATGCAACTTGATTGAATGTTAAACTATTCATAGGTTTAATTCCTAAAACGATTGAACTTAGAAAAGACCTTGCAGACCGTCGGAAGTTGGCAAGGTTTTTTCGTATCTGACATAATAACTTATGTCATTGACATATATTCTAAATGACATTATAATATATGTCAACACCCAACCCCAAAAAAAGGCACTATTTTTTATGTCATACCTTAATACTACTGAACTACTCCAAAATCAAGACGCTTGGAAACGCTCGCAAGTACGCTTACCTATCAGTCTCTACCAAGCGGTTGTTAAATATGCAGAAGACAAAAATATGTCTCTTAATACCGCCATTATTCATCTTTTGGATATTGGCTTGGTAAAGGAAAATGAACGCATACAGAGTGTTCGTGAGCTGTACAGACTGATCGGAGAAGTTAATGAACGAATACAAGCTATCGAAAATCAGCCAGAACCATAAAAAGCAAGCGTTTTTTGCTTGCTGTCTATAGGCAGTTGCCTTTATCATACAGGCAGGTATGGTCATCATAACCGCACCTGAATTTCTTACCCTTTTTCAAGTTTACACTTGCTTTGCCTGATGCCTGGCAAACATCGCAATCAAATGACAGCCACGCAAGTTAAAAATTCGCACTTTCTTGACTAAATTTTGTTGATTTTTCGGGGCGGTCAATTTGACCGTCTCGGAAATATCAATAACTTGCGTCATACTAGGCTTAAACTCATCAATATGGCGATTATAAAGTTTGGTTACACTATCAGTTTCAGCATACCCTAACGCCCTAGCCAACTCGTTAGAAGTCAGCCAAATTTGATTTTGTTGCTTGACAGGTTGAAATTCAACCCCATTAAATGTTAGAATGTTCATAGTTGCTTTGCTCCAGTGCAAAAGTGATTAACGAAAGAGCCTCTTTTACTTTGGTCGGTGAATAGGCTCTTTTTGTTAGGTAATCCTGCAAGGCATTCACAATTAGCTGATTTAGGCTAGTATCTTGCTCAAAACTTGCGTTTTTTGCTTGCAAATACACACTTTCAGGCAGTCTAACTTGTGTTCTTACAGTGTTCATAGGCTTACTCCTCGTAATATGTGGCATTACTCATAGTGCCATAATGGTATTTTATTATAACACTATTCGTAGTGTCAAGGGTTTTTTATGGCAAAACAAGAAAATTATGTCAGAACACAGGTTAGACTAGAAAATGATGTTTACCATCTATTGAAAGAATACTCTCAAGCCAACGAGCTTTCAATGAATGAAGCGATGAATAGGCTTTTATTTGATGCGATGATGAAAGAATTAGCTGATGATAACTTCGATGAAAAACAACAACTTTTGGAGATGGCAACCGCTCAGTTACCGCATTTTTCGTTAAAAGAAATTCGTGATGTTTGTGCCATTATTCGTTATATTAGCATGACAAAAGGATAAGCAAAAACCCACTTTGTCAAGCCTTAATCGCTCTGATTCCCACCCTTAAATTTTCGCCACTCACTTAGAATGTTTGGCAATCGCCATACAAATACAATCAGTAATGAAAAAACACCCAAAATTAACAAGTTTAACATAGGTAATTCTCCCAATTTACCCAAATCTATGTTAAAATTCATCTAAGTTTATATCCTTTTCTGCATTAAAAGGGTTAAATTAAAAACGCTCAGAGCCTGCCAGCTTTGGGCGTTTTGCTTGCTTGGATATGGCAACTGCGGTTATGATAACCGCACCTGAATTTCCTACCCTTTTTCAAGTTTACACTTGCTTTGCCTGATGCCTGGCAAACATCGCCATCAGTGCTTCGGCATCTTTTTGGGCTTGTCGCTCTGCTTGATGCTGCTCGTACTCTTCACGCATCTCATCGGTCATGGGGTTTGGGTCAATGGGCAAAAAGTCTGCGATGCTCGTCTCATCATTGCCCAATTTGGCATACAAAAGATGAGCGGTTTGAATGTCTTGCCGATATCCACCAAAGGGGTCTAGACGGTCGTAGGCTTGCCAGCAGATAAGCTCTTCATAAGATAAGCTGTGTTCTAGCTCGCCCACCGTCCGCCCCAGTGCTAATGCCAATTTAAACAAAAACCGACGCTCATGGTCGGTTATGAGTTTTTTTCTGCCGTCTCCACCGTGCCAAAGTTGACTCGGCTGACCGCTTCAACGATGTGTCCGACAGTCTTTGAGTCCAAATCTTCAATGTCTTTGGCATCGTCATCATCAAACAGACGCTCACCTTTTTCATCGCACACGCCATATTGCACCAAAGCCACAGCAGCCGCTGTTTGGTCGTCTGCTAATTTGGCAAGCTTGCTTTGCTCTGCCACAGAAATTCGGCGAATGAACAACGGCTCATCAATGCCATCAATGCTTACCTGCGTTGGTTTGCTTAGGGATTTGATTTTATTAAGTAAAGTAGATTTTTTCATTGGGTTTTCCTTTTTGTCTGAATGAACTGTTTGAGTTAGCCGATTTTGGCAACATCGCCTGTGATGGAGATGGTGCCTGTTTTACGCAGTTTTTTCTTGGTGTCTTCATTATCAATAGATAGCTTAGAGATGATGCCTTTAAACTTGCGTCCCTCGCTGGTGGCTTTGGTAAATTCCAGCTTAAAGTTCAACTCTGCCCCTGACTCGAAAGCGGTGTTGATGATTTTTTGTCCTTCGTCGTTGGGTTCGTGGACAAACTCAAACTCAATCTCTGACTCCTCTTTGAAATCTACCACCGCCTTGACGGTGCGTTTGTCGTCGGTAGCAGTAACTTCATCCATCACCTTTTCTTCGGTGGGGACAGCACATTTTTGTAGATGCTCGACTTTTTTGAAATCATCTTCAGTGGTTGATACAGACAGCGTGTAAAAACTGTCAAGCAGATTGGCAACATTTTTAGCCATATATTACTCCTCGTTTGGCTGATTAGGTTTGGTTTGGTGGTTAAAAAATACATCGATGCTGGCACGATACAAGCCCTCATCGACACTAAAATGAGTGCCATCATGTTCACTCATGGGCAGCTCATCAAATCTATCTAAAATCTCGCCATACAAGGCAAGCAGCTTATCATAATCATGATGATAAGCATCAATCTGCACACGCACACGCTCATGATGCGTGATGCCGTCCAGCGTGGTGATGGGCAGGGTGGAGACGATTTGATAGACGACATAAGGCGGTGTGTCGTCTGCCGTCTCTGGTATGAAGTGCGGGTAGACTCGCCCAGCGACCAGCGATGATAAGGCGGTGTAGATCAGGGTGCTTGCGTTCATTGGCTCAACCTTTTAAAAACTTACTTGAATTTATCAATACGCTCTCCCAATTTCTTTTTAAATCGCCGCACCGCTTCGTCTTTGTTATGATCAAAAGCAGGTCGCAAAAATGGCACAGCTGGCATATTCACCGTACCACGCTCTACCATATGCCAATAAAAGGCGGTTTCGCCCGTCTTGCCTTTTAGATGGATACCAATACCGACGGCTGCACGATGACGCTCACGGCTGTTTTTGGTCAGGCGTTGCCGACGGATGGATTTACGCAGTAGTCCTGCCTGCTGCATGACATAGCGACCCTCGCCACGCTTGGCACGCTTAGATTTGCCCTTTCTGGCTTTGCCGTTTTTGGTAAAAACGGTGGTTTTCTCACCTTGCCCTGATGACATATAGCGGCGATAGGCAGCTTCGGTGGCTGGGGCTCGCTGCTTGGCTTCTTTGACAATGGGATTGGTGGCGAAATTGAGTGCTTGATACATCGCACGCCCACGCAAATCCTTATTCAGCTCACCCAATGCCCGATCCAGCTCTTTTAATCCTTCAACTTTTACTGTGGCTTTCATGTCACACCTCTCAACATAAGCGTCAGATACGCACGCCCTGTATTATTATCCGCCAAAGGCTCACCGACAATCTCATACATTCGCCCTGCGTGCTGGACTCGCATTGTTCGGTCAATGTCGGTGCGGTGGCGAATGGTGGCTCGTGCGGTGATGTTGACTTGCTCGGCTTGCCCTTTGATGATGTCTTTGACCGATAGGGGCGTAAACTGCCCCCAAAGGGTCAAGGTGTGCTCCCATTGTCCCACTTTGACCGCTCCTGTGGCAGAGCGTGTGGCGGTAGGGCGGTAAAATTTTAGGCGGTGGCGTAATTGTCCTGCTTGGATTGCCATTTACACCCCCATATATCGGTACGGCTGTAATAGGAAATCTACCGCATACGGCACTTGAGCCATGTTGGCCATATTACTTGCCACCGTCTCGCGGTTGGCATACCAGTGGGCGATAAGCATAAGACAAGCGACATTGATGTCATCGCTCAATAAAATACTGCGTTTTTCGTCTGTATCAGGCGGTATGTCATCAAAAAACAGTGTCTTGTCGGTAAATTTTTCCACCGCTCGATATGCCGAGTTAATGTACAGATTTAACAAACCATCTTCGTCATCGTGTTCAATTCGGCATTGATGTTTGACTTGTTCAAGGGTGATTTTGTTCATCTTTATTATCCAAGTCGCTCTCAGCTTTATTTTGTACCTTCGGCTCAGCCTTGTTCTTTGGTGCTGCCTTGGCTTTCTCGCCTGCGATTGGTTCAATTAATCCCATGCTAATCAGAATCTTGGCATCGTGTTCGTTGGTAACTTCTCGGCTCTCGCCTGCAAAGTATTGTTTATCGCCATAATGTTGGCGGATAACTTTATATTTCATCAAAAACCCCTAGTAAAAAACCCTAGAAATAACCACTTCTAGGGTTTTTGGTTGAGTTAAACTTTATCAGCCAAAGTGCCATGAATAAAGGCTTCGGGGCGATACACCGCCAACGCCAAACGCTCTTCAGCTAGGATAGTCACCAAGTTACGCGTAAAATCATCATTTTCAAAACCAACCATCACGGTCGAATCTTGACGGTCAAAGATTTGTGCGCCAAGGTCAAACGCACCTGTCAAGAATTTGCCCGCTTGCATTGCTTGGGTTGCTACCACAGGCAAGCCCCACAGCGTTGGCGTTGCTGTGCCTTGTGGATTGCCGATGATGTAGCGACCATTGTCATCTTTGGCAAGCTCAATCTTCGCCCAATCAATCGGGTTTAGTACATGACCACTTGCAGGGTATTCAGCCAACACCGCTTGCAACATAGCAAGGCGTAGCTGGTCGATGATGGTATATTTCGCCAGTGTTGCCTTATCGTTGAACGCTGTTGCTTGAGTGATGATACCTTTTAGATTGCCTGATAGTCCATCGCCATTGAGCATCTGCTGTTCTTCCACCAGTTTAAGGCCATAGATTAAGCGACCATTGATGTGGCTTGCCAGTTGTGGTGCGTCATCCAAGATTTGGCGAGATGCTTTAAAAAAGTGTGCCAAGGTTGCCACATTGACTGTCTGCTCATCAAACTTAATGTCAGATTGTGCTTTTTTGTCACCTTCGTTTTGCTGAATGGCTGCACCATTAGTGAACCCAGTCTCACGCATATAAGTGATGGCGTTGCTTGAAGTTGAACCCGCCATCAACAAGTCGCGTACCGTCATTCGGCGATTAGGTGGCACAACAAGACCTGGTACTCGGTGGTCACTGATTAGCACGCCTGCTGAACCATTGGCGTCAGCCGTGGCTGATGTGATGTTGGCTTTGACTTCAAGTTTGGCTTGCTTGACACCGCGTGGGTCAGCCTGTAGCTGTTTTAAGGCTTCAGAATCGGCAAACTTCTCGCCAAGTGTGCGAAAATCAGCATCATCAGAGCCACGGCGTGCGTCTTTTTGTTCCAGTTCATCAAGTCGCAATTTAATATCATTCATTGACACTAGGGCTTCATCAGCCTTGTCAATGGCGGATTGGGACAGCTTTTCATTATTTGCCATTTTGCCCTTAATATCTTCCGCCACTTCTTTGACATTGTCAGTAGCACGGGCAAACTCTTTGGCAAGTTCGGTGTAATTGGTGGTTTGGTCGGTCATAGATGTTTCCTATTAAAAAAAGCCCTTGCGGTCTGCAAGGGCATTGTTGATTTAAAGGTTAAAAAGATTGGTTAATGTTGGCAAGAATTTTTAAGGCGTTTTGTGCATCTTTGGCTTTTATGGCTTCAGCCTTGACACTTGAGACAGTACTGTCTTCATTGGCTGGAAAGGTGACAATAGACACTTCTTTTAAGTCTAATTCCAATAACTCCAAGGCGTTCTCGTCCTCATTCCAAGTCCACTTGCTGGTGCGATAGCCGATAGACAAGCCGTCAATCGCCCCGTTTTTGATTAGGGCGTAGGTTTCACGAGCCTTAGCCACATCATCAATCAGTAATTTGCCTTCGCCATATAGACCGTACTCATCTTCATACAGTTTTGTCCACACGCCAATGACATCAGAACGGTTGTGTTGCCACAACACAGGGGGCATCTTGCCTTTGGCTTGCCATTCGTTCAAAGAATTGACAAAAGCACCCTTCTTGACAATGTCGCCGTAGCTGTCTTTGACATCAAAGACGCTACAATATCCGCTAAATGTGCCGTCATCTTGTAGGTTTTCGGCTTTAAATGAGAGTGATTTTGTTTGTAAAGTCATTCATTTCTCCCCAAATCTTGTAAATGCGTTAAATTCGTCTGTACGGTTAGCGTATCGCCTCCGTCCAAAGGCGGTAGGTCTTCCAATTCTCGCACTTCGTTTCTTGTCAGCCAGCCGTTTTGCAATGCCGAAGTATAAAATGCCGACCGCCCATTACTATCCGCCCGTAGCAGTCCTTCCACGCTCCATTTTGGCTTATACTGTGAGCGTTCAGCAGGGGTTAGCAGCTTTTTGATAATCGCCTGTTCAATTTTGACCAGTACAGGGCGTAAGCTGTACATCAAAAAGCCCAAATTCATATTTTCAAGACTGCTTGCCCACGAGCTTGCTTTATCCGTGTGATAGATGAGCTGTGGTGGCACGCCAAAGATACGGCATATTTCTTCAATGCCAAAATAACGACTTTCCAAAAGCTGTGCGTCCTGTGGGTTCATTCTTAGGCTATGCCCGCCCGCCACATCCATACCCGCCTCCAAAACCATGTATTTACCTGCGTTTTCGGGCTTGCCAAATTCGGTCAAATTTTTTCTTAGGCGTTCTCGCTGTTCTTCTGTGAGCGTACCTTCACCAACTTTCAAAAATCCGCCTGCTTTGAGCGAGTTTCTAAATTCGTGGGCGGTGGCGTTATTTGCGTCCGTTTGCAGTCCAATCACCGATGATTGGTAGCTAATGGGCGATAAGCCCACAAGCCCATCAAGCGAAAAGCCTTTGATGTGCAAAATATCATCAGACACATAACGGGTATATTTACCATTTTCTTGATAAATGTAGGTAATTAGTCCGTCTTTACCCCGTGATACGCTCATTCGCTCAGGGTTTAAGACATCTAGGGCGATGATACGACCTGTCTTTTTGTGGCGGACGATTAGGGCATAAGCATTACCCCACAAATCAAGGCTTACCACCATACTTTCCCAAAATTCTGATGCCGTCATATCGGCATTGGGGCTGTCGTGTAGTAGGCGATACAAAGGGTGCTGGTCAGCTGTCTTTTTATCTTTGCCATATAGATGTAGGGGTAAAGAGCCAATCACTTGACTTCTTAGGCGTACACACGCCCACACCGCAGACAGTTTAAGGGCAGTTTCGGCATTGATGGCGTTGCCACTTGCCGATGTTGTGCCGATAAAGGGGTCGGACTGTTGCCCTTTATCAAGGCGTGAACGCCCAAAAATAGAGCCGAGCCAACCAAAAAAATTCATTTTATTTTCCTTTTTGCGATAAAAAAAACCGCTCAAAAAGCGGTTAAAATCAAAAAAATCACTTGTAATTATAATACAATGTGTTATAATACATTGTATTCAATCAGAGATGAACCACCATGTACACGATTGCCGAAACCGATGATTTTATCGCCCAATCCAAAACCGTTTGGAGTGATGATGAAAAAAGCGATTTCATCACTTTTTTATCCGCCAACCCTTTGGCGGGCGATGTTATCCCAAAAACGGGCGGATTTCGCAAACTGCGTTGGTCTGCCAAAGGCAAGGGCAAACAAGGCGGCGTGCGTGTGATTTATTACAATCTGTTAGAAAATGGGCTGATTGTTTGCTTTTCGGTCTATGCCAAAAACAGACAAGAAAACATCGCCCCAAACACCCTAAAAGGAAAGAAACAATGACCCTACCAAAATTTGAAAACATGGACGCAATCGTCCAAGCCATTATTGACGATGACCCAGATGCCGAAGTTGTGCGTGAGAGCCTAACTCGTTCTATTGAACAGTTTAATAAGGGACAATATCTCATTAACCCTGCCACCATCAGACAACAAAACAACCTATCTCAAAGCCAATTTGCCCGTGCCATTGGCATTTCGGTAAACACACTTAAATCGTGGGAGCAGGGGCAACGCCAGCCAAGCGGTTCGGCTCGGGTGTTGTTGGATTTACTTGCCAAACGCCCAGAACTCATTGGCGAGCTTGCTACGGCGTAATTTGGGCAACAAAAAAGGCAACTACCCAAAAAACGGATAATCGCCTTATTGACACTTAATGCCATAATAGCATTATGATATCCCACAGGGTATCGTGGTGTCAATATCAAGACAGCTCAATATCTTTGCCTTTTTGCAAAAAATCATCAGATTGACCTTCTGCCAAATATTCAGCAATGTCTAAAAAGATTTGATCGCCGTCTTGCTTGGCTTGACGGATAAGTTTGGCAATCCATTCAAAATAGCCACTTGCCAAATAATGAGTGTCTGCTAAATCTGTTTTGTCGATGTGATTGATGACCTTTGTCATTTTGCACCTCCAAATCCGATAAAGGGCAAATAGGGTTGAGCTTTTTGCAAAAGCTCGGTAAGTTTTGCTTTGAGTTGTGGCTTAGTCTGTTTGCCGTGTGTTGCCAGATACCAACCTGCTTTTGATAGATTTTCATCAAAATGTTGTAGCGTGATACTGGTTTCGGTGATTTGGGCAGTTAAAGATTGTAAAGAACCTGTCGTCATTTGTTCAATCTGCATATCACACCAAACCGCAAATCTTGGATTAAGCCAACGAGCAAAATCAATCGCAAGTTTTGGGTGTAACCAAGTGCCTTGTTCAAATTCTTGTGAATTGCCTTTTTGCACAATCACAAGGTCATTTTGTGAAGCTCTTTTTGGAGCTTCACTATTTTCTACCGAAGCCGTAAAAACGGCTTCACTCAAATGCTCATCTAAGGCACGGATATAATCCTGTGTGCGTTCAGATTTTAGATAATTCTGCACACGCTTGCCATAATGTTTTGCAATCATTGTAGCATTAAGATAGCCGTTTTCGGTAAAAGCGACTGGCAAACCGTCAAAATTGACAGTTTTTAGCTTTTGTGGTAAATTACTCATAGGATATTTTCCTTATCAGTGGTTAGTATTCTAGCCCCTTGTTTGATTTGACGGTCTGCAAGGGGCTTTTTATTGCGTACCGTGTTAGTACGGTGATAATGATAGCACTGTACTATTGATTAAGTCAAGTATTTTTGTTAAAATATTTTTAAATTTTTTCAAAAGGTGCTTTTATGGCTCGTTCAGACCCCCAATTTAACTTACGCATTCCCCAAGAATTAAAAGACCAAATAGAAAAGTCAGCCAAAGATGACGGACGCTCTGTTAATGCACAGGCGGTTCATTTGTTGCAAGTTGGCTTAGAACAACAACAAAAACCACCAACCCAATACATAGATATTACAGACGCATTAACGGACATTATGAAAGAAATCAAATCATTAAAAAAACTCCAATAAAAAACCGCCACTTTGCATAAAGGGCGGTCAATTCAAGCAATCACCATATTGTCTAAATACTCATCAATATTCCCCCCACTTTGGGCGTGTAATTTGGCACGCCCAAGAGCCATTATCAAAGCCACAATGCCATCAATCTTGTTTTCGGCTCGCTCTTTGTCTGGATAGATATTGTCTTTTTTATCCACGACTGCGACAACATTGCTCGCCTGCCAAGTCAGCACAGGACAATCCCCGTGGGCGATTTTACCCTGCAAAATGAGGGCTTCTAGCTCTTTCATTGGCTCACTCATATTTTTTACAGTATGGCGTAGCTCCACCATCGTTGCCCCTTCTTTTTCCATTTCTTGGGCGAGCGGTGTGGCTTGCCACGGGTCATAGGCGATTTGGCGAACATCAAACCGCCCCATAAATTCTCTTAAATCATCTTTGATGACTTCAAAATCCACCACTTCGCCCATTGTCAAGGTCATTAGCCCCATATTATCCCACGCACGGTAGCGATCAGCATTGCCATCCATACTTTCTAGCACCCTAGCGTCTGGCAGATAATAACGCCCGTGTATGTGATAATAAGGGTCATCAGCAGTTGGTGGGAATAGCAAAATAAGGGCGTTTAAGTCAATCTTTGTCGCCAAATCAAGCCCAATGTAACAGGGGCGGTTTTCAAGCTCACATAAGGGTTTACGCTCGTGGGCTTGTTGCCATTTTGCCATGTTCAGCCACGCATTTTTTGCTCCGACCCACTCATTTAGGTGCTTGGTGCGAAATACCGACTGTTTGCGTGCCGAAGTTTTTGCGTCTCTTTGGCGAGCTTGCAAAAATTCCCCCGATACCGATATGTTATAATTTGGATTTGCCTTTATCAAAGCAACATCGCTATCCCACGCATCGTCTGTATCTTTACCGTACAGTATCGCCCACATATCATCAATATCTAGCACGCCATCAAGCATTTTTTGAGCATCTTGATAAAGCAGATGACACGCTCCGCTAATGGTTGCTCCTGCGGTGGTGATGATGAGCATAATCGGCTGATTTCTCGCCCCCATACCCGTTTGCATCGTGTCATACAGCGTGTCATCTTTATGCTCGTGGTATTCATCGATGATGGCACAGCTGGGGCTTGCACCGTCCCCTGGTTTGCCGATGACAGGTTCAAAGCGTGAGCCGTCCGCCACACGATTCATATTAGAGGCGTTCACTTCCACGCCAAAATATTCTTTGAGCTGTGGTGTGCGTTCCACCATCTGTTTGGCAGGGCGAAACACTTCCCACGCTTGCTTTTCAGTGGTTGCCCCGCTATACACTTCCGCCCCAAACTCTCCATCAGCACAAAACATATAATTTGCCACACCTGCTGCGATTGCCGATTTGCCATTTTTACGGCAGACAAAAATAAAAATCGTGCGGTATCTTCGCAGATTATCCGACTTTTTGACCCAACCAAACGGTACGCAACACGCAAACACTTGCCACGGTTCAAGGTGGATTTTTTCGCTCCGTCTTGCCCATTCGCCCTTTGTGTGGGGTAGTAGCTGGATAAACTTGGCAACCCTTTCGGCTTTGGCAGGGTCAAATTTGTAAGGATAATCCTTGTTTTTACTTAGCTTTTTATCATCAAAATGCCTTTGACACGCCAATTTTATCCATTTGTTTGTGATGATGTTTCCATTGATGACATCGTGGGCGTATTTTTCAGCTCGTCTTACATTCTCATAAGTCATTTGTATTTTTAAATGGATTGATTTTAAAATAAAAATTGGTTAAAATTTATAATCTAACATCGCATAGGTGGCTTAAAAAAGTATCATTTTTGACGGTACTCTTTTTTTTATAAAAACTGGGCAAATGGATTGCCCGCCGTTTCTGTCTTTGCCCCACCTGTCAGCCGTGTGCGACTAGCAGGGTCAAGCCCCAAAAGCGACCCAAAAGTTACCAGTTGTCGGGCGGTTTCATTCATCACCGTAACGGCAGGATTTTTTTGTAAAACCCCAGTCTCTGGGTGCGGCACAACCACGCCATACTTGTTAATCTCAATTTGAGCCTGTCGCCACCGTGCATACGCCGTGCAAAATGCTTCCACATTGTGCAAATCCCCAACCGTAAGCAAGTCATTGGCACACAACTGGGGAACGACCCTTTGCCACATTTCCACCGCCAACGGCTCTAACCATTCTGGCGGTTCAATGTTGGCAATCTGGTCAAATTTTGGCTCATTTTTATTTAAAGCACGCTTGCCAGCGTTGCCGTTCAGCTCTTTTAATTTGGTTGGCTTGGGTTTTCGCCCACGCCCTGCAACTGTCGCAATTCCACCCATTTTTTGTTATTTCTCCAAACTTTTAATTTTGCGGTCGTAAAAATTTTGGTAGGGGGTCGGTCCTACGGCAAGACGCTCCGAACTTTTTACCCACCCCCACCCCTTCGGCTCTCGGCTTGTGTCTTGGTCTTGTGGCAGGCGTGGCAGATTGCTTGTAGGTTGCTTGGCTCGTCCGTGCCACCTTGTGCCTTGTTGATGATGTGGTCTACTTCGGTGGCAGGCGTGTATCTGTCGTTTGCTAAGCAGACTTGGCACAAGTAGCGGTCTCGCTCCATGATTTGATTGCGTAGCTTTCGCCACGCCTGCCCATAGCCACGCTCGCTAGCGGTGCGACCACGTTGGCTCTTGTGCCAGCCGTGCCTGTGATGGGCGTGCTTGTCGCAGTAACCTTTGTCTGCACGACTGACAAGGGCAGGGCAACCAATGGCTCTGCATGGTGTCTTTGGCATACTTACTTCCCAAATTAAAATTTATAAATCATATTGTCTTCATAAGTTGCATAATAATTAACAGACGAATTAAAACTTAACTTTTCAAAACCACCAATGCGTTGCCAAGTCTGCGGTTCATATTGCTTAACATATTCTAGATAGTCCAATAATTCGCTTTTGGTTGAGCTAAAAAAGACATAGGGCGGTTTTACCATTGTCATTAGTGTTAAAAATTCCACCATACCAAAATATTTATCCATTTTATACGATTTTTGGTCTGTACAAATATAAGGTGGGTCAAGCAATAAAAGGGCATTTGGCGTGTTTTGATATTGCGGTATTAACTCATCAAAACTTTGTGAAGTAATAATAAGCCCATTCAAATAACCGTCCGCACTTTCATAATCTTTGGTGCGAACGGTATTGTATAATGTGTGCTTTTTTAATTCGTCAATGCTATTAGCGTGTTTACCACTAAACAAAAGCCAGCTACTGACACACCGCATATCTATATAACCATCAAATAATTCAATGATTTTAATCACTTCCAACGCAAAATCTTTATCCATTTTTTGATTGCGTGGTAAATATTTGGTTTTATCAAAGATTAAATGGCGTAATCGGTTAATATCATCAATATGCTTTAACCGCTTGTCAAAGGGGTGTTTGGCTGTTCACGCAGTCAAACACCGCTCCATTTTCTCAGCCCCCTAGTTTTTGCTAGGGGTTTTTGTTGCCCGTGTCGTGGGCGGACGCTACTAACCGCCATACCTGCCACCCAATGCACAGGGTAAGCAAGTGTGTCGGCTTTCGTTCTATTCTTTGGTGGTGCGACCAACTCACCCAATCAGATTTTTTACGCTGTGGTGCATTCTGCTGACGGTCAAACGGCAGGCAATAAAAAAGGCAACTATCCAAACGGATAATCGCCTTATTGACACTTAATGCCATACTAGCATTATCATACCCCACAGGGTATCGTGGTGTCAAGGGGGTATTTTGCTGATTTTATAAAATTTCTATTTCTCTTAGTTCGTTCCTATATTTGCCAATCTCCCCAGCAATTTCCCACACCAATTCTTGCAAAGTGTCAATCAGTAGGCGTTGGCATTTGGTAAATTGGTTAGTGTAGGTCTTTTCGTTGATGTTGATACTAAAAAAGTATAATCGCCCTTTGACCGTACATAAATCCCACGCATTTTGTAAGTGCAATGATAGCACCATGTGAGCCATCTTGTGCGACAATTCGGCTCTGTCGTGGGGGCAGTTTTTGGGCAGGGGGGCTTTTTTAAGTTCGGTCAGCACCACGCCTGCCAAATAATCTCGCACCGTTTCATAATTGGCTTTATCCATACCCCACACCAAAAGACTACACAACGCACGGGCAGGTGTGTCCATCATGCCAATGCACGCACACCGCTCCTGCCACCCCGAATAATCATTATCCGACTTGACAGGGGTGTTAAAATCATCAAATACTTTGGCAGGCGTGGCGGTCATGTGCTGACAAAGCCAGCCTAAGCCGTCAATATCAAACATGGGGTGTGTGCCAAATTTGCTCGCCTGCTGATTTAGATTGATTGTATTTGTCATTTTTATTCTCCGTTTTTGGTTAAAAAACACGATTTGGCATACTCACTTCATAACGCCATTGACACCGCAATGACAACAGCTTTTTATTAAACTCATCATTTGCTTTTTGCTCTAAGATGTACGCCAAACAATAAATCAAAATCGCTAATGTCATTACTTAATCCTTTTTTCTTTTGTTTTGGCGGTCAAAAACTCTAACGACAACACAATAAATAAAACGCCAATACTAAACCCCGTTGCAATCACAAACGCCCCAATAAATAGATTAGCAATGACCGCATTGCTTAGCGTGGCATAAAACCCAAGTATGACCCCCACCAACAACCCAAAAACAATAAGAAAATAGTTAATCAAGTTCTTCATTTGTTAATCCCCAAATACGCCTTAATCTCATCAATCGCTTCATTTGCTCCATATACTACCACCGCCTTATAACCAACCGCATTTAAGCGGTCAATCATCATTTCTTGGTTATCCGATACTTTGCCCGCTTGGCGTGTCTTGCCGTTTTTGGTCTTGCCCTTTGGGGTTTTAAGCTCAATAAATAAGCCGTGATAACCACCTTTGGGAATAAACAAAAACAGGTCTGGAAACCCCGCTTTTGTCCCCAGGAGCTTAAAATTTCTGCCTTCGCTTTTGCTCCGATAGCCCCCATTGGGGCTGTGGTGGATAAAATGGGATAACTTGCCGTTAATGCCGATGGGGGCAAGTGTCTGCCATCTTGCCCATGTCATTACAGCTCTTTGTATGCTGTCTTCGTGTTTTTTCATCTTGCTACCTGTTTGGCTTGTTGCGGTCTGTTGTGTTTTGAGAGAATGTGGCTAACAAATTCGGGGCTTGCCGTCTGTGGTTTTTGGCAGTTTGCCACGCCTGCACGCTTAATCCGCTTATAGGCTTCTAGACTTGTTTCGCCTGCCAAACGGTATTCTTTGACGATTGCGATACATTCCATGCTGTTATAGCCGTCAAAACATTTAACCCATTTTCCGCTAATATTAAAAGTATTGGGTTTTGGCTTGGATAATTTGTTGCTGTCGTCCGTCCACACGCCACCAAAATCATCATCGGCAGGCGTGGGAGCGTTAAAAATGGGCTTTTCTCGTTTTATCCAGTCCACGAGCTTATCTATGCGGACTTGTTCGGTTGCCAAAAAATTACCCTGTAATTCTCGGCTGACATTGTAATTTTTAAACTTGGTAAATATCTGGCCATATTCGTCTTGGCTCAATGTTCTGCCAAAACCTGCCCCGCTTAGTAATCCATTGATGATGTCCACGCTTGGAGCTTGCCATTCTCCAATAGTTTTTAAATTTTTAGAAAAATTGGTGTGTGTGGGTGCGTGTAACATTTCGCTGTTTACACACTCATTTTTTTCTTTTAATTCATGGGTTATGGGTAATGGATTATTCTCAGCATTTTGGGCGTTACTTCCGTTACATACTTCGTTACTGTCAGCGTTACACGGTATGACATCGGTGGCGTTACTGCCTGCGTTACACGGATTAAAATGCGTATCATAAAGCCCACGAATGTCATCAAGTGTCATGGACTTATCCGCCTGTATGCCTTTATTTTTAAGGGCTTTTAGCTTTCGTGATTTTTCGGTGCGTTCTGCCCCTGTCATGACAAAACCACCCGTATTGTCATAGATGTTGGCGTTACGCTCATCGTTACTTTTGATGTTACTTGGCGTTACATCACTACCGTTACTGTCGTTACTTTTAGCGTTACCTTTCGTGTCAGCGTTACTGGCGTGTCTCATAGCAAAGCGAATGTCTTTGATTTGCTTATCCCAGTCGGCATGACGGTAGGTCTTGCCCAGCTTTTTGAATTTGTCTTTTAATAGCCAATCTACATCCGCCTTATCGCTGTCGCTATGGCAGTCAAGGCGAAAATAAAGCAGTGCCAAATCATCGCCAATCGCCCCATTATTTTTGTGGGCGGTGGTAAAATACAGCGTGCGTAAGTCAAGATAAATGGCACGCTGATTGCGTGTCATGTGCTTGGTCTCGCTGTCAAAATCACTAAAATTGTGCGTGATGTAGTGGATTTTGGGTGGCTCTTTGGTGGTCATGATAATGCCTTGATTTACTTTGGCTTTGGTGGTATAATAAAGCCGTTTTTGATTATTGATTTTTTGGTTTCTAATTTTTGATTAAAAACGCCCAACCCAGTCCGCTACGGCTGGGTTTTTTGTTATTTGAATAAAATTCTCACGAGATGATGGTTTTTGCGGTGGATTTGCGAAAATCAGCATAAGGACGCAAAATACGCCCAATGCGTGATAGCTCGCCCTGCACCGTCCACATATCGCCATAGCGGATGTTATGAATGCTAGACTGTAGTTTAAGCATTTTTGCCCCTAGTTACCGCTAGGGGCTTTTAATTTTTCAATCTCAATAAGTTGTGGGCATAAGTCCACTGCCTTAAATTTACCGTCTGTAATTTTCTCAATCTTTAAGGCATTTGTAGGACTAATAGTGGTCTTACCAGTCTTCCACTGGCTGATTGCTCCTTGAGTCACACCAAGTGCTTTTGCCAAAAGTTCTTGGCTGCCGTAATGTTGAATTAATGCGTCAATATTATTCATAGTCACTCCTAAATATTAGCGGATTATAAGCAAACTAATTGAATAAAGCAAGCAAAATATAAGTAAATTAATTTGTTATATTATAAGCACTCTTATATAATATAGATAAAGCCCATTGAGAGAATCATCATGGAACTAAAAGACCGACTTAAAGCCGCAAGAAAAGCAGCAAAATTAACCCAAGCGGAAGTAGCTGAGAAGGTTGCTGACTTAACTCAATCTGCGTACAGCCAACTTGAGAGCGGAAAAACAAAAAGTACGAACGCCATTTTTGAGCTCGCCAATATCTTGCAGGTAAATCCTAAATGGCTTGCTACTGGCGAAGGTGAAATGAAAACGCCCCAGCATCATGTTGATGAACTGGTGGCGTCCATGCCAAATGGTATCACCCATGACGAGGTGGAACCGTGGCGTGAGCAGGTGTGGGTGAATTTTTATGATGTGTCGTTCTGCTGTGGGGACGGCGGTGGCTATCCTGAATTTAAACCCTTAAAAAAAACTTTGCCCTTTGACCAGAGCTTTTTTAAATATCGTAATCTTAACTCAAAATACTTTAAGATAATCTATGCCAAAGGCGACAGCATGGCACATTATATCCAAGAAGGTGATGCGGTGGGGATAGATGTGTCTGATATTGAGCCGAGAGAGGGCGAAGTATATGCCTTGTTTTGGGATGGCGACCTACTCATCAAGCGTATCTATAAAGAAGGCGGTGGTGTGCTACGCCTATCTAGCGACAACCCCGCCTATCCTGCCAAAATCGTCAATGAGACGAATGGAGAGAGCCTTGTGATCATTGGGCGTGTGGTGTATCGGAGTGGTTAGAGGAGTTTAAAGAATGTCTATAAATAAAACATTGGTGATGCAGATACTGACCGTGCTTAGCGAGCAAGCACCCAAGCGAGTGTCTGTGGAACGCTTGGGGCTGTGTGATGAGCAAGATGCGGAGCTGGCACGCCTTGCCGAACGACTAAGGTGGCGGTGGAATATAAGAGAAGGTTGGTGTAGGGGTGGTTAAACATTATAGAAAATAACATGGGAGGTAAAAATGATTTTGAACAGAACATTCCAAATAGAACTGCTGACCAAAATGGCAGCGGAGTATCCGCATTGCTTTGATTTGCAATGGCTATATCCAGAAGATAGCGAGCAGTACCCAATGCATCTTGCTAATATTTTTTATTTGCAAGAGTGCGGTTTTGTGTCTGATAGGTGTGTGTTGGTCAGCGGTGGTGGGATGCCTGAGTATCGGCTTGGACAAGGGAGAATTACCGCCAAAGGCTTGAACTTTTTGCTAGAAAATGTATAAGGTTTTTATATAACTTTGCTTTACGCATTTTGGTTTTTTTGTGAGATAGAACGCCTTGTAAACTCATTTTTTGGGCGATTATCACTGCTGGCTCATTCATGCCTGTTAGAGTAAAAGTTGTGCTGTCGCCCACTCTTGAAAAAATAAGCTGTCCTAAGCACCACCCATTGTAATGGTAAATAGGGACGGAAATTTTGTCTTGGGTGAGCTGATTGTTCGTATCTTCAAAATACAGCTCGGTACTGACTTCGGCTTTGCGGTCTGCTAAGGCGATTAGGTTTTTTAATTTCATCATTCTCTCCAAAAATATATAACTCATTTAATTTGTTGGGTTTTTGTTTTGATTAACCCAATCTACTTTGCCGTTTTGACGATATTGGCTTCTGCTTGGACTTGCCTAGCTGATAAAATATCCAGCCACCAAGATAATAAAACAGCAGAGACAGCCAAAATGGTATTGACTCATTCATGACTGCCACAATCACATCAAACATATTACACTCCGTAACCGCCGATAAAGTATTTCGCATTCGTTATAGACGGACAAATGTTCCATAAAAGCCTTCTTGGTCAAAGATGGCATAGCGTTTGTCGGTCTTTTTTGGTGTTACGGTCGTAAAGCCGATAAAACGAAAGGTGCTATCTGACACCCGCTCAAACAACAAATAGCCTGTGGCGGTAACAATGGCGTAGCCGTCTATCTCGTATTCGTGAACGCCCTTCAAGGCTTTTTCACTGTCAGTAAAACGATGACAATTTAAAAACAACTCCACTTCGCCACAACGGGCGTTTGGTCTGTCGCTTTGGGTTAAGGTCAAGTAGGGTTCTACTTTTTGCTTATTCATCAAAATACTCCAAAATTCATTTTACCGTCCCACTGGGGCGGTTTTTTATTGCCTATAAAAAATATACTTATATTTTAATATAAAAATCATCATATTTTCAACAAATTGCAAATTTTATATTAATAAACTAATATTTTTCTTGCATTATTTTATTAGTTTGCTTATAATCACCCCATAAACAACAAACGGAGTGAACGATGCATACCAAACTGACACCAACTGACCTTGTGCCATTGATTATTATCGTTGCCATGCTTGCCCTGCTCCCTGTGGCGTGTACTGAGGGCTTAGACCGCCAAGCCCAAGCCGACTACGAGAAGTGCCTATCATGGCAAGCTGATGGCTATGACATCAAGTGCGATGGAGGTAAATGGTAATGAACAAGCAATCTAACCCAAATGGCGTAAATCCCATCATGGATGCACTCTTAGCACGCATGAGCGAGCTTGACCGTTTTAGCGATGATGAACGAGTCATCGCAGGTAGAGCGTATCTTGTCAATTATTTTGGAGATAAAAAATGGCTTTAACCACAACCAAAATCCGCCGTGAGCTTGCCAAGATGGTGCTAAGTACCAGCCATGCTTGCACCGTGCGAAACGATGCCATC
>NZ_JBGTZD010000018.1:0-19975 GCF_041807865.1 Moraxella sp. E33BD
GATGGCATCGTTTCGCACGGTGCAAGCATGGCTGGTACTTAGCACCATCTTGGCAAGCTCACGGCGGATTTTGGTTGTGGTTAAAGCCATTTTTTATCTCCAAAATAATTGACAAGATACGCTCTTGCCTTTACTCCTTCGGTCTTGTAGATGGTTCGCACCGCCTCGTTCTCACCACCGTGCATAATCATAAGCACGCCACCTGCAAAATCCACACTCCAACGCTTGTTGCCATTGTCGTCATAACCATATTCCGTTGCTTCGATGACAAAACCAAATTCGCCTTTATCATTAACCACGACATCTAGCGGCAATAACGCTCGCTCTGTAATAACACGCTCATCATCACTAAAACGGTCAAGCTCACTCATACGAGCCAGCAGTGCGTCAATGATGAGATTTGTGCCATTATCTGATTGCTGGTTGCTCATCTGTACTTCTCCACATCACATTTGACGGGATAACCGTCCGCTTGCCATGATAGGCACTCTTGATAGTCAACTTCTGCTTGCTTTTTTAGGGCAATGTCGCACCCACGCAATGACAGTAAGGCAAAAAGACCAATCATCGCTGTTTTTAGGATAAATTCGCCGACCTGCTGGGGCTTGATGGCAATATTTAGCATAAACGACTCCATTTCTTAAATACAGATATATTAAAACATTTGTATTTAAGAAATGCAAGATATTTTGTAGTTATTTGCGAAAAAATTTTCTAAGGTGTTGTTATTTTTGNATGCAAGATATTTTGTAGTTATTTGCGAAAAAATTTTCTAAGGTGTTGTTATTTTTGGATAAAAGGCATGAAAAACCGCATGAACGGATTACCATTCATGCGGTCTTGATAGGGAGTGATGAGTTGTGGATTTTACCAGCTTTGAGTGCTTGACCACCAAAAGACATGACCAAGGATTTTGTAGGTGGCAAAAAACTGTTCGCTGCTCATCGTCTCATCAGGGTACAAAGATGAGTTGGCGTAAAATAGTCGCACCTGCTCGCCTTGTGGGGTTGGTTTGCTTTGTAGGTAGGCACAATACAGCACATCATTCGCCAACAAAGCGTATATCTTGCCGTTTTTAATCTGTGTCTTGCTAACATCAAAGGCAATTTCACTGTTGTCATTGATGATGGGCGACATACTATCCCCCACAATAACACCAATCCTTGCGTCCTGCGGATTGACCCCCAAGACCTCCAGTGTTGTTTTTTCTAGCATGAGTTTATTCCTATGTTGGGGGTTGTAGTGGCGGATTGGCACAACTTCCCTTTGCGAATACGCATCAAAATCCGCAACCTTTGTGATTGTACCTTGCTCGCTCACTTCCATCGCCCCATTGCCATTCAAAAGCCAGTCAAGATTTACATTCAGAGCCAATGCAATATCACGGGCATACTTGCTTTGTATGCTTTTGCGACTTTCTATGGCGTTAATCTGCCCCTGTCCACACCCTGCCAAATCAGCAAGTTGTTGCTGTGTCATACCTCTAAGCTCACGGACATATCTGACACGCTCTCCGAATGTTTGTCTTGACATATTGCTAAGTCCTTATGTTTACGGTTAATACCGTCATTGGGTTAATGGGTAAAGTCTGTAACAACAAAACGATTATAAATCGCCTATCCTTGCTCATAGTATAAAATACATTTGTATTATTATCTAACTAAAAAATATCTTGAATTATGAATACAAAAGTTTTAAAATGGGGAAAATTTAAATACAAAGGTACTTATTTATGACAACACCTCTTGAAGCACTCCAAAAGGCAGTAAAGATTGCAGGCGGTCGTAAGCAACTTGCCGAGTTGATAGGGTGCAAACATTATACACACATCGGCATCATGCTTACTCGTGACAAACGAGCCAGTGCCAGCTATGTCTTAAAAATCAGTAAAGCGACAGGCGTGCCACCCAACGAGCTTAGACCCGACCTTTACGAACTCTAAAAAGAAAAAGCCCATTGGGGGCAACCAATGGGCTTAAAAGTGCTTAACTAGCAAGCGAGATTATTATATGACAAGCAAAGACAAAAAACAAGGGCAAAACACACGCCCACCCCTAAACTTCGACCATATCCAATCCCAAGCCAACGGCTACTATGTCAGCCGTATCTTTCCTGCGGTGGGCATCAAGCTACATTCCAATCACAAAAAACATCAGCCCTGCCCCCTATGTGGTGGCTCGGATCGCTTTCGCTGTGATGACAAAAACGGCACAGGCTCATGGATATGTAATCAATGCGGTGCTGGGAGCGGTTATACGCTCGTGCGAGACTACACAGGGCATGATGCTTACGACACGCACGCACTCATCGCTGATATTCTTGGCATTGATGGCGGTAAGCCCATTTCGGAAGCTGACCGTAAGGCATGGGCAAAGGCACAAGCCGAGCGAGAATCGGCTGAAAAGGCAGCCAAAAAACAAGCTCGACAAACCGCTGCCAAAACCGCTCAAGACCGCTGGCACACCGCCACACCTTGTGATAGCCACTCTTATCTGACCAAAAAAGGCGTACAGTCGCATGGCTTGCGTGTGGACAACAAGGGCAATCTGCTGATTCCTTTGTACTTTCACAATACAAATACAGGCAACATCACGCTGTGTAATGTCCAGTCCATCGACCAAGATGGTAATAAACTCTTTGTTAAAGGCGGTCTGGTCGGTGGTGCGTTCTGCACGCTGGGCGATGTACTGGCAAGCGATACGATTTTTGTCTGTGAAGGCTATGCCACAGGTGCAAGTATTTATGAGAGCATCGCTGGCAAACACCCTGTTATCATCTCGTTTAACGCTGATAATATGGTAAAATGTGCGTCTATTGTACGCACAATATACCCACATCATCGGCTCATCTTTTGTGCTGATGACGACAAAGCGACCGAGATTAAGACAAACAAAAACACAGGCATTTTGGCAGCCAAACAAGCAGCAGACATCGCACAGGGCGAAGTCATCAGCCCTGACTTTGGCAATGATGAACGCACCACGACTGGCGAGCTTACCGATTATAACGACCTGCACGCTCATTTTGGCATGGAAGTGGTTAAGGCTCAGATGATTCACGCCCTAAATCGTCCACGGCCTGTCACCACGGACGGCTACACGCTGGATGACATCACTGATCACTTCTACATGATCAAAGAAGTGGGTAAGCTGACCAACAAAGTGTATTATAAGCACCCCACCGACCCCGAACAATGCACCGAAATGACAAAAACGCATTTTATGGGCTTGGTTGGTCGTGAGTTGGCGAATGCGTGGTTTTATAGTGGCAAGCAAAAAGTCATCACTCGCCAAGAAGTCAATACCAACAAATCCGCACAAGCCGCCATCGCTTATGCCAGTATTTTTGAGCAATATTGGTATATCCAAGGCACCAAAGAAGTGTTCAATTTTAAAACGGGTAAAAGACAGCCCATCGAGACGCTCCGCCTTGAATTTCCCAATGAATTTGACGACTGGCAAAAATCCGTCCACCGCCAAAAAGTCGAGTCGGACAACATCTGGTTTGACCCAACTCGCACCAAAACTGCTCCACATGGCGAAAATTACATCAATACCTTCAAGGATTTAACTATTCAGCCCTTGACTGCGATGGAGCTTGGCATTGACCCATCAAAGTTTGGCGAAGCGTTTTTGTATGGTATGTGTTCGCCTGTGATTGAACTGGTTAAGCATCTATGCGGCACGGATACACAAGCCCTTGACTGGGTGCTAAACTGGCTGGCTATCCCTTTGCAGAATCTAGGCACCAAAATGGATACCGCCCTGATTGTACATGGACACATTCAAGGAGCGGGCAAATCGCTGTTTTTTGACCGCATCATGCGTCGCATTTATGAGCAGTACAAGCTCACGCTCGGTCAAGGTCAGCTAGACAGCCAGTACAACGACTGGGTGGAAGGTAAATTGTTCTGCGTATTTGAAGAGATTTTGCAAGGCAAAGAGCGATACAGTCAGATGGGCATGATTAAGCAGCTCATCACAGGCGACACTGTATATATCAACAAAAAATTCGTCAGCGGCTGGACGCAAGATAACTTTGTCAATACCGTGTTTTTGTCGAACGATATGCAGCCGTTATCGCTTGATGAGAATGATCGTCGTCATGTGGTGCTATATCCCACCAGCGAAATCCCCACGGACATTCAGACATCGGTAGAAAAAATGCTTGATGGCGATGATGAATTGCTGATCCGTGCGTTTTATACTTATCTGCTGTATAGAGATGTGGGCAAGCAAAACGCCCATACTAAGGCAATACAGACCACCGCCAAAACACGCCTACAAGAACTCTCCATGTCCAGCTGGGAGCGATTCTACAAGGCATGGAAAGAACACTTACTAGACGCACCGTATCAGACCTGCCTGACCCAAGACCTGTATGCCTACTATGTGCATTGGTGCAAGGCAAATGGCGAGCGTAGCACATCCGCCACCAAGTTTTTAACCTTTGTGGGGTTGCGTGAAGACAAGCGAATCGTTCGCTATGCTTACGACATCGAGCAGAACGGCAAAGTCGTTGGCAGGGTCAATAAGCAATCCACCGTCATTTATCTCAATTTTGGCGATGAAAAGCCCGACCAAAGCTGGTACGGAGACGCTATCTTATCATTTAAGAAAGCAATCGGCAGATATATGCTGGAAAATAAAACTTAAAACCAGTATGATATAAATCCAAAATTTTCAAACTGTGAAGGGTGTGAAGGGTTTGATTAGACCCTTCACACGACCCATCACATCATCAAAGCCTTAATACATCTAGCTTTTAGCCCTAACTGTGAACCGTTAGGGCTAATTTTTTTATTTCTATTAAATGGCAAAATTTTATTTTAAATTTTTTTCTCATAACACCAAATAAACCCTTCACACCCTTCACACCCTTCACACACTATCTACAAGCTAATAATATCAGGGCTTACAGATGTTAAGGGTTTTGTTAAGGGTTCGTATGATTTGACAAAACCCATCACAGCATCGGATAATCAACCATCACACCAAAATATAAGGACAATCATGCTCAGCCACAAAATCCCAAAACCCCAACTCATCGCCGCCGCCGAAAGTTATGCCAAGGTCAGCCCCTTTGCTGATGCCTGCTATCGGTATTATTTTTATCTTGACGATGTCGCTCGTACACATCTGATCGCTGTGCTTGCCACCGAGTTTGCCGAACATCTAACAACTCTACCCACCAAATACCATCAGCCTGTCATTCATGCAGCATTAACCGAATTGTCTTATCCCAAAAAGCCTAACGCCCTGCGCATCTTTCCTGTCAAAGAACGAGCGTGCTGCGTTGGCGTCAGTCGCCGTCAGTATTATCGTTTGCCCTTTGACACCGCCATCGATGACATCATCAATCAAATCACCGCCATCGCCAAAGTCGTCGCTGGCAAAGTCCAAGCCCAGCTCGGCAAAAACTTTCAAGCAGGCTATTGACAAGATGGCACACTTTTTAGTATCATTTTGCTATGATAGCCGTTTGGTATAGATAACGGGCATCATCATAATAAAATAACCCAAAAGCTCTTGCAGGTATTCGCTTGCAAGAGCTTTTTATTTGGCAAAACAAAACCCCTTGATACTGGACATATCAAGGGGTTTTTAATTTAAACCTAATTGCAGTAGGAATAAATCTTAACATGAATTTTAACATAGATTTCGGTCAATGGGTAGTCAAAATGCTAGAAAAATACGAAAACTCGCCAAAAGTTCGCTTCTTGATTAACTGGATTATCTTGTGCTTGACGGTGTTTGTTTGCACTGGCTTTATCAATGCGGTTAAGTGGTGGTAACAATGAAACTCCCCACCCTACAACCCCGCCTAAAACCTGCCCAATCCCACACCCCAAAGAAAAACTGGGGCAAAGGTCGTGGCGGCAGGGCATGGCGACGACTTCGTGATGAGATTTTGTCACGGGATAACTACACCTGCCAAGCTTGCGGACGAGTTGGCGGACAGCTTGAGCTAGACCACATCGTCAATGTCGCCCAAGGCGGCACAGATGATAGGTCAAATCTACAAATCCTTTGCCACACCTGCCACAAAACCAAGACGCAGACTGAAAGTCAGGTGGGGGGAGTGCAACAATTTTTAAGCTGATTTCACGGACACCACGCCCCCACTCGTGTATAAAAAAATTTCCGCTTCGGTAAATTTTTCCGTTTTTCCAAAAGGGAATATTTATTGGATATTGCGATAAATAGGAGCTAGTAATGGCGAAAAAATGTATAGAAACTTATGCTAAGTGCATCGCAAAAGGTTATGACTGGCTGGATGCAATGGAGCAAGCGGGCTACAAGGTGGATAATTTGGAGAGTGCCAAACGCCAAAAAAGAAACCTTGATGGCGATGAAAGTATAAAAAAACGCATTAAAGAATTAACCGAGTATTACGCCAAAAAAGAAAACAATCCCACAGACATAACCGAGAAACTAAGCCCTCGTGAGTATTTGGAAAGTGTATTTAACAATGTGGAAAATAATCCAGACCACCGCTTAAAAGCAGCTATCGCCCTAATGCCCTATGAAGAAGCGAAAAAGGGCGAAAAAGGCGTAAAAGAAAGCAAAATAGAGACTGCAGAACAGCTTGCAATAGGCGATTACGGTTCTTTGACAATGCAAATGCAAGGCAAATTATTTAACTGAAATGACAACACCTACTTGGACAACCGCACTTCCCGACTGGGAAGAGAAAATCATCAAGGGAGACAGCTTAATACCGTGCAAACCCTTATTTCCTGAAGCCGCCGAAATTGCTTTAAAGTTCTTTAAAAAATTAAGACTCGTTGATGTCAATGAGTCACCCATGATTGGCGATGTAAGTAAAGACTGGGTGTACGACTTTGTTGGGGCGGTGTTTGGAGCATTTGATTGCCAAAAGAAAGAGAGGTTGATTAAAGAGTTTTTCTTACTCATCTCCAAGAAAAATTCAAAATCCACCTTGGCGGCAGGCATCATGCTTACCGCCCTTGTACTAAACGAGCGAAAAGAATGCGAAATGGCAATCATCGCTCCCACAAAAGAGGTGGCAGACAATAGCTTTCGCCCATTGGAAGCAATGATACGAGCCGACCCCGTACTCTCTAGGATATTTAACATTTCAGCACACACTAAAACCGTTACTCATCTTGGCAATAAATCCACCCTAAAAGTTGTCGCTGCTGAGAATGATACTCTAGCGGGAGCAAAATATACCTATATTTTAGTAGATGAGATTTGGGTGTTTGGTAAGCGAGAGGGGGCAGCCTCCATGCTCCGTGAGGCAAAAGGTGGTTTAGCAAGTCGTCCAGATGGCTTTGTAATTTATTTAACCACAATGAGCAACGAAATGCCCGCAGGAGTGATGAAAGAAAAACTGGACTACGCCAGAATGGTGCGTGACAAAACGCCTGTTCTTAATGAACAAACAGGTTGTTATGAGCCGTTTGTGGATAATGAATTTTTGGGCGTGTTGTACGAGTTCCCCAAATCAATGCTTGAAAACGGAGAACATCTAAAACAAGAAAACTGGTATATTACCAACCCAAATCTAGGGGCAAGCGTTAATGAACGGTTTTTAGTAAGTGAATTTAGAAAAGCTAAACTATCACCCAACAAAAGCGAATTGCAAGACTTTTTGGCAAAGCATCTTAATGTGGAAATTGGCATTTCGCTCCGTGCAAACCGCTGGGCTGGGGCGGAGTTTTGGGAAGAAACAGGACGAGATTTTACGCTTGATGAACTCATTGAAAAATCGGAAGTGATTACCATGGGCGGCGATGGCGGCGGTCTTGATGACTTGCTTGGTTGTGCAGTGGTCGGACGCTTACCCACGCCAAAATACATCTACACCGATGACAATAATATCCGCCACGAAGTCAAGCAGTGGTGGGTATGGGTCAAGGCGTGGTGCCATCCGATTGCGTTGGAGCGTAGAAAACAAGACGAGCCAAGATACCGAGATTTTGAAGCTGATGGCGACCTTGTCATCGTGCAAAATGTCGGCGATGATGTTGCTGAGTTTGCCGATATCGCCAAAAAAATCTATGACAGTGGCAAACTTGACAAGATTGGGCTTGACCCCGCTGGGGCGGACGACATTTTCATCGCCCTAGAATCCATCGGTATTCCCAAAGACACGCACATCACAGGTGTGTCGCAAGGTTGGCGATTGGGCGGTTATCAAAAAGTATGCGAACGCAAAATCGCCAGTGGCGACCTAACCCATGCAAACCAGCCAATCATGGCGTGGTGCGTGGGCAATGCCCGAGTCAAGCTGTCAGGCACAAGCGTGGCAATGAGCAAATCTGAAAGCGGTAACGGTAAGATTGACCCAGTGATTGCGATGCTGAACGCCGTGGCACTGATGAGTCAAAACCCTGCTCCGCCAAAGAGTGCTGATGATATTGGGGTTTATTTTTGACAAAAACAAACCCACTCATAGAGTGGGCAGATAAAAACAGGGCGATGACGGACTGCTGTAACAGTCCGCCACCCCTACGACAAACCGAGCTTGTCGCAAGCGAAACCCTGCTACTATGTACATAGCGTGGCAAGGGTATCACATTTTTAACAAAATTGCGATAGGTTGAGCCATGAAACAAGTAAATTGTCGCTCCTGTGGGCGATTATTAGCCAAAATTGGAAACTTTAATGATTTAGAAATCAAATGTCCACGCTGTAAAGCGTTTAATGTTTTGAGCGTCGAGAACGCCTTGCCAGAAGTCCAAAGAGACTCAAGCACAGGTAATCTTGATGACCAAAGCATACCAAAAAGCACCCCTGCCATTCGTGGGCCAAAAACGAATGTTTTTAAAGGAATTTCGCAAGATTTTGGACAAAATCCCAAATGACGGCGAAAATTGGGCGATTATTGATGTGTTTGGCGGTAGTGGACCACTTGCCAACAATGCCAAAGCCTACAAGCCCAAAGCCACCGTTATTTATAACGACTTTGACGGCTATACAAAACGGCTGACCCACATTGATGATATTAACCGTCTGCGTGACATTTTGTTTGAAATGACACAAGATGTGCCACGCCAAAAACGCATATCAGACGAGTTAAAAGAGCGAATTTTACAGGCGATTGACGACTTTGATGGTTATGTGGACGCTAGAAGTGTCAGCACTTGGTTGTTATTTAGTGGCAAGCAAATTAATCACATCAGCGAGCTTGCCAGCCACCAAATGTATAACACCGTCCGTACCAGCGATTATGACAATGCGGACGGCTACTTGGACGGGCTAATTATTACGCATGAAAGTTTTGAGACTTTGATACCCAAATATGCCAATACGACAAACACCTTGTTATTGCTTGATCCGCCCTATATTTGCACCGAGCAAAAAGCGTATGCGATGACGGGGTATTTTGGCATGACAAAGTTTTTGCGGTTAATGAAACTGGTGCGTCCGCCGTATCTGTTTTTTAGCAGTACAAGAAGTGAGCTGTTGGATTATATGGACTATCTCAAAGACTGCGAACCTGCAATGTGGCAACGCATTGGCGACTTTGAAAAAGTGAGCGTAAATAGCCACATCAATTATAACGCCGAATATGAAGACAATATGCTTTATCGGTTTTAGTGAGACCAAGCCCCTGCCAATAGGGGTTTTATTTTTTAGGAATGATAATGACCAAAGCCTACTCAACCCTACAAATCAAATCGGTAACCGACACGGACGATGAACGCCTCATCACAGGTATTGCCACGACACCCAGCACCGACCGAGATGATGACATTTTAGAGCCGACAGGGGCAAAATTTGCCTTACCAATCCCGCTACTGTGGCAGCACAATCACAATCAACCCATTGGCGAAGTGATACAGGCAACCATTACCGACAAAGGCATTGAAATTGTCGCCAAAATTGCCAAAATCGCAGATGACGGCAAATTAAAAGACCGTATTGATGAAGCGTGGCAATCTATCAAAAGCGGACTGGTTAAATGCTTGTCCGTTGGCTTTAAAATCAAAGAATACAATTATTTGGAAAGCTCGTGGGGGCTGCATATCAAAGAATGGGAATGGTACGAATTATCCGTTGTAACTATCCCTGCTAATGCCGATGCGGTTATTACTAGCGTTAAACAAATTAAAGAGGCGTTTGGCTTGCCGCCCCTACCCACGCCAAATCCACCGATAAACCGCTTAACAGAATTACCAAAACCACCACCAACCCAAACCACAATCAAAAAAGCAACCCCCAGTAATGGTGCGGTTGCTTTAATTTTACCCACAAACGGAGTGAAACTTTTATGAATTACCAAGTACAACTGGCACAAATTAACGCCACCATCAAAGCCAAACACGCTCAAATTGGCGAGATTATGACAAAATCAGTCGCAAGCGGACACACCCCAAGCGATGATGATGAAGCCACCATCAAGGCATTAGAAACCGACATCGATCGCTTAGAAAAGAACGCCGAACGCTTACAAAAACTGATTAAATCAGTAGAAACCGCCCCAAATCCTACCGAGATTGTTGGTGAAAATCCAGAACAAGCAGTGGCAAGTGCGACTGGCGAGCCTATCCCCAAAGAGACCAAAAGCGTGAAAGTAGAATCTAATTTGCCAAAAGGCACAGGCTTTGCCCTGCTAGTCAAGGCAAGTGCGATCGCCACCAAGTCCAAAGGCGGCATTACCACTCGTGAAGTGCTGCAAGGCTGGAACGCACCCGAAAGCGTCATCAACGCCGCCACCCAAAAGGCAGTCATCGGCACAACCACCGAGACTAATTTTGGTAAAGAGCTTGTAGATTATGCCAATTTGACAGGAGAATTTATTGAGCTTGTCCGTCAAAAAACCGTGGTAGACAAAATCGCCGCCCAAATGCGACAAGTCCCATTCAATGTAAAAATCCCAACACAGACCGCCAGCGGTAGTGTCGGCTGGGTTGGCGAAGGTAAGATGAAGCCTGTGGGTAATCCTGAATTTGGCTCAATGACCCTAGGATTTGCCAAGCTTGCTGGGATTGTACTACTGTCGGATGAGATGATCCGATTTAGCAATCCAAAAGCCGACCAAATGGTGCGTGATGATTTGGTGCAGACAGTGGCTCAGTTTATTGATCAGCAGTTTTTTGACCCTGAGAAAGCAGAGACTGCAGAATCCCCTGCGTCTGTGCTCAATGGCGTGTCTGCCATCACAGCGACAGGTACGACGAGCGACAAGGTGGATGCTGATTTGCAAACCCTAATCGCTCAAATCGTCGATAGCGGCTTAACGCTTGAAGGTGCGTACTGGGCAATGAGCGAAACTCGTGCGATGCAGCTGTCTGGTATGCGTGATGCCTTGGGTCGCACTTACTTTGAAGGCATGAGCCTTGTGGGTAATCGCTCATTAAAAGGCTTGCCAGTGGTAACGAGTGGTCAGCTTGCCGATAAGATTGTCCTAATCGTGCCAGGCCAAATCCTGCTTGCCGATGATGGCGGTGTGGATTTCTCGGTGTCGAACGAAGCGACCATCAACATGGGCGATGACCGCACGCCAAACTTGGTGAATCTGTTCCAAAACAACCTTACCGCAATCCGTGCCGAACGCTTTATCCGCTGGAAAAAACGCCATGCCAAGGCGGTCGGCTATATCAAGTATTAAACCAAAAACCACCAAAAAACAGTCCAACAATGGGCTGTTTTTGTTGTGGATAAAGGGCTTATTCACAACAAAAACAGCAGATTACGGGGTTAAAAATGCAAATCAAATACTTAAAAGACGCACCGCTTGGGGCGACAGGCGAAACGGCTGATGTTCCAGATGACCAAGCTAAAGTGCTGATCACGCTTGGTATTGCCGAAGCCTTGACAGACAAAAAGCCTAAGCGAACCAAAGCAAAAACCGACAAAACCGCAGAATTGGAACTTTCCTAATGGGCTTTTTTGATTTATTCCGTAAAAAATCGCTCGCCCCTGTATCAACTGGCAGTAACTACTGGCTACCCATCATCAATGAACCCTACACAGGGGCGTGGCAAAAAAACGATGAGTTAAAACGCACCGATTTAACCAGCTTTCATGCGGTGTTTGCGTGTGTGAGCTTGATTAGTGCTGACATTGGCAAATTACGCATTCGCACAAAGTCGGTACAAGACGGCGTGCTTTTGCCTGCCAAATCACGCAGCCAAGCAATCCTGCACCGTCCAAACAAGCACCAAACTTGGCAGCAATTCATCGAAAACTGGGTCAGCTCCAAGCTACTGCGTGGCAATGCCTACATTTTAAAACAGCGGGATATTTTTGGCGAAGTGTGGCAACTTTATGTCCTAAACCCCGACCGTGTCAAGGTGCTTGTTTCGGACACTGGCGAAGTGTTTTATCAAATCAGCACCGATAAACTGTACGGATTAACTGATACCACCGTACCAGCGTCCGAAATCATTCACGATCGCTACAACTGCCTATACCACCCACTTGTCGGCTTATCGCCCCTAACCGCTTGTGCGATGAGCGTAGGGCTTGGGCTTTCCATTCAAAACCAATCTCGCACGCTGTTTGGCAATAATTCTCGCCCAAGCGGGATTTTGTCCGTACCGAGCGACATCAACCAAGAAAAGGCGGATAAAGTCAAATCAGACTGGCAGAAAAGCTACACAGGCGTTAATCGTGGCGGTATTGCCGTGCTTGGAAGTGGGGCAAAATATGAACCGATTGCCATGAGTGCGTCAGACAGCCAAGCCCTAGAACAGCTAAAAATGAGCAGCGAAACGGTCTGCTCGGTGTTTCATGTGCCAGCGTTTAAAGTCGGCATGGGTGAGGCAAAGGCAGGTCAGAAAGTCTCGGATTTGAACGAAATCTACTACTCAGATTGCTTGCAGCACTACATTGAGGCGATTGAAAACTTGCTTGATGAACATCTTGACCTTGAAAAAGGCGTGGAATGTGAGGCGGATTTAAGCCCACTTATCCGCATGGACAGCACCAGCCAAATCGCCTACCTTAAAGAAGGTACGATGAGCGGTATTTTTAGCCCAAACGAAGCAAGGGCAACACTGGGTTTACCGCCTGTGGTCGGTGGGGAAAGTCCGCTGATGCAACAGCAAAATTACAGCTTGTCGGCACTCGCCAAACGAGACAACAGCGACAATCCTTTTGGCCATGCACCCAAAGCCGAGCCTACCGAACCACAAAAAACGGTCAAGCCCCGTTTACGCATTCGTGGCGTGCTGGATACAGGAGATAAGTGATGAGCCAATTTGCCACGCTTGATGAAGTCAAGCACCATCTGCGATACGACGATGATGACAGCGATGAGATTTTGACAATTTTTCTGCAAAGTGCCGAAAATGCCGTTAAAAACTACATCACAGACGAAATCACGGACAAGATGCTACCCAGCCTAAAAACTGCTACCCTGTTAATGGTTGGTTATCTTGATGACAATAGAAACAGCGAGAACGGAGCGGAGTTTGGCAACTTTTTGCCCGCTCCTGTACGGCAAATTTTAAGTCCGTATCGTATGCCCATTTTTTAGGGGAGATTATGAATGCAAGTCAGTTAAGGCATAGAGTAACACTGCTTACTCAGCAATCTACAATTAACGAGCTGGGCGAGCATATCACCGAATGGCTACCAACAAAGAAAGTATGGGCAGCTTTTACACCACTATCAGTCAAAGATGTCATCGCTGCACAAGGCACAGGTAGCCGCATGGTGGCACGCTGTACGATACGCCATCAAGTAGGCATCACCAGCGGTATGCGTCTGGTACATCAAGACCAGCACTATGCCATTACAGGCGACCCCCTGCCCGACCCAAGGGGTGGCAGAGAATACTTAACACTCATGCTAGAAACCGTATGAAAATCGAAGTTAAGATTGATGGACTAAAAGAGCTGGATGAAGCATTGGCAGCCTTTGAAGACAGAATTGCAAAAAAAGCCTTATATAGCGCCTTGTCTTATGCCGCCACGCCGATGATGAAAGATGCCAAACGCCGAGCCATCATCGCCGAAAAAGCCCACAAGATGAACTATGGCAGATTTTCAAAAAAGTATGTCGAAGTCAAGCCTGGGCTGGTTCGTAATGCCATCAAACGCAGACGGCTCAAAAAATCAGAGCTTAGAAAATTGGGCGTCAATGCTGGCATCGCCATTCATGTTGGCAAAGACAAAAAACAAAAGCTATATCCGAACTACTGGCCATTCATTGAGTATGGCACAGTCAAACAGCCTGCCTATCCGTTTTTTCGCCCTGCTTTTGATGCTAATGTGATGCAGGCATTTCAAAGATTTTCTTTTAAGCTCGCCCAAAACATCGCCAAACAACAATCATTATTGGAGAGTGCAGACGATGGATAGTTATGCCTTGATGTATCCTATCTTATCCACCCTTGTGGACAAGCGTGCCTATGTGGACTATGTGCCAGAGCAGCCTACAGGTAAGCTCATCGCCCCGCCCTACATCGTCTATCGTGAGATAGATGCGATAGCAGATAATGTACTTGATGAGTTCTTAGGCGTTGAGTATGTGCGTGTGCAAGTCGATGTATATCATAAAACACATTTAGAGTGCCGAAAATTATCAAACCAAGTTATCGCCGTCATGCTATCAAGCATTAAGCACTGTGAGTTCATTAGCCGTCAAAGGCTATACGACCCAGAAACCAAATTTGCTCGTTATAGCATGGATTTTCAATTTTCAACCACTGTGGCATAAGCCACCTAATAGGAGACCGCCATGAGCGACAACAACTCATCTGCCGACAGCTTTTATCAGCTGCACTACTCCACCGATGGCAAGGTATTTAAAAAAGTTCCAAAACTACAAAATGCTGACCCACCACCCAAGAAAAAGACCGTCGATGACATCACACCAACCGACAGCCATGTCAAAATCGAAGAACCTGTCAATTTTTATGAAGGTAGTGAAATTAAATTCAGCTATGCCCACATCGAAGGTAATGCTGATCACACCGCTTTAAAAAAGGCTTACGATGACAATACCGAGCTAACTTGGCAATTTCGCTTTGTAGATGCTCCATCACTCAATCAGCAGTTCAAAGGTCGCATTACCGACATGACGCCATCTTTGGACAAAGCCAAAAAAATGCGGATGGAATGCACCCTATCCATGACTGATAAACCTGTGGCGATTACCGCCGATGGCACACCCATAGAAGCATAGGAGTAAAACATGAGCTTTAAATCTAAACTGCTTGGCTTAACCGACAAGCACAAACCAAAACCCATCCCCTACACCTGCCCAGTAACAGGCGAAAAAGCCTACATCAAGCGATTTACGATGGCAGAGCGAGAACATTACGCCGATGCCATCACATCTGCCGACAATGGCAAACGCAATGCCACCGCCTTTACGCTCATCATGTGTGATGCCAAAGGCGAGCTTATCTTTGATAATACAGACATTGACAAGCTGTCAGAGCTGCCTGAAGATGTGCTGACCAGTGCTGTAGCAGCATTCAACAGCCAGACGATGCTGACGATTGAGCAAGCCGAAAAAAACTCAGAGCCGCCCCAGTAAGGCGGTTTTTGTTTCGATTGGCGGGACACTTGGGCATGACGGTTGGCAGACTGATGGCAGAGCTGTCAGAAGATGAGCTGAACGAATGGCTGGCTTACGACCAGCTCGACCCCATCGGCAGTTATCGCAGCGATGTGCAGACCGCCCTTTTGGCGTATGTGCAATCAGGCGACCCACAATCATCGCTTGACGATTTCATTCTGTATGACCCAAATCCTTTGTCTGATAAAGAGCGAGCCGAGCAAGAGCGTCAAAAGCAAGCACAAGAGCGACAAGCCAATGTGCAAGCGATGAAAGATTATTTTGCTCATCTTGCCAAACAAAACAGCTGATTTTAGCTGTTTTGTTTGATTTTAATTGCCTGATTGTTGCTTTTGGTGTATATTATAACCAGTGCAATTTTGATTGAGACAATATCATGAAAAAACTGGTTTATATCGCTATTGCTCTTTTTATGCTTGTTGTATTTGCCAATAGTTGCTCTGACAGTAAGGAAAAAGGCGAACAAAGAGCCGATGGACAGACTGAATCCCCAACCACACAAGATACACAAGACGCACAAGCTACCAACACAGCCACAGCAGCGGCAGAGCCTGCCAGTGCGTCAAATTGGGATTATCAGCAAGAAGAAGACAAGATGCGTGGGACGAAAGTACATTTTGCCCATACACTATCTACGAATGCAGCAGACTTTTCATTTCCTTATGGTAAGTCGCAAGCAGCCATCAACCTACGCCACAACCAAAGCGGCACTGATGCCATGCTAAGAATTGTCAGCGGTCAGTTTGATTGCAATTATGATGGCTGCAGCATCGCTGTTAAATTTGATGATGGTGCTATTGAGACATACAGAATGTCCAATGCAGATAACGGCTTGAATGATGTGCTATTCTTTGATAACCCCAAAGCATTCATTAAGAAGCTGAAAAGCTCAAAAAGCGTCATTATTGAAGCTCCATTCTTCAATCATGGCAAAGAGCAGTTTGAGTTTAATATCGCAGGCTTAGACTGGCAACACTAACTTACAATCATTCTTTATCAAGCACAATCCAATCAAGATTGTGCTTTTTTGACATAATCACGAATGGCATTCATTAAAAGCTCATTTTGATTTAACCTCAGCTCTTTGGCAGATTGTACGATAAAATCAATGTCGTCAGTATGCAGTTTAAAGGCTTTTAGCTTGATGCCACGCTTGGCATCAGAGTCGGCTTGGATTTGGGTGCGTGATTTTGGGTTGTCGGTCAGTTTTGGCATTTGACAAATCCTTAAAATGTGCTATGATAAAAAGTGTAAGGGGTGAGCGGTGTTTCCTGCCGCTCCGCCATATCAAATCCTTATGGGTTTTGACTTAGGCGTTTATCTTAGTAAGCTGGTAAGCTGTACAAGATAAAGACCGCTACGATGATGATTTGAAAGGCTTTCATCGTATTCTCCTTACATTGGTGGAGAGCTGCATTTGCAAGGTAGCAGACTCACAACCTACAAGGCAAGGCTCCTACCCCTTGCCTTGATGTTTATATTATAGGTTAAACCTACTTAAAAAGCAAGTATTTTTGATAAATACTTGCTTTTTTTATTGCTTATTTATTCATCTTTAAGCCGCTTATCGCATGATGAGCGGCTTTTTTATTGGAGAAAATCATGTCCAACCAAATCGGCAAAGCCAGCATTTTATTAACCGCTGATACCGCCAGTTTTGAGACATCCATGGGTAATGCTCGTGCCACCGCTGGCAAGACCTTTGGCGACATCAAGGCAGACGCTTTGGACATGGGCAAGCAGGTCAAGGCAGGTTTTGCCATCGCTACTGCGGCATTTGCCGCTGCCAGTGCGACCATTGGCGTGCTGGTCAAAGACCAAATGGAGCTTGCGTCTGCCCTCTCCAAAACCGCAACCATCGCAGGCACATCCGCCACCCACATCCAAAAATACATCGTCGCAGCCAAAGCGATGGGCATCGAGCAAGACAAGCTCGGTGATATTTTTAAGGACACACAAGACAAAGTAGGCGATTTTTTGAGTACAGGCGGTGGCGAACTTGCCGACTTTTTTGAAAATATCGCCCCCAAAGTGGGCATCACCGCCAAAGAGCTGCGACAGCTGTCAGGTCCAGATGCCCTACAAGCGGTGTATGACGCCCTAGAAAAAGCCAACATCTCACAAAGCGAGATGATTTTTTATATGGAATCCATCGCCGATGAAGCCAGTCTGCTGATACCGCTGCTGGCTGATGCTGGAGCAGGCTTTGACCTGTGGGGCAAGGCGGCAGAGAATGCAGGGGCGGTGATGGATGAAAAAACCATCCGAGCCACGCAAGAGTTAAACACCGCCACCCAGATCCTTGATTTGTCTTATCAAGGGGTAAAAAATCAAATCGCCGTTGCTGTCATGCCCGTACTGTCTGACTTGGCGGGGTCATTGGTGCAAGATGCCAGCTTAAAAAGAAGTGCTGCTCAAGCAGGCGAAGTCCTTGCAGGCAGTCTAAAACTGATTGTCGGCACAGGTCGTGGAGCTGTTGGCGTCATCCAGCTGCTTGGCATGGCTATTGGTGGTCTGGGTGCCGCCATTGCCAACCCCTTGCAAGCATGGGAAATTCTATCTGGTACATGGGATGATATGAAAAAGGCGGCAGACAATACCAATGCTGCCTTAGACAGAATCTTGAACGCAGGTAATAACGGTGTTAACCCTACAGTTAAACGCCTAACTGACATCACTGTCGCTGCTGACAAGGCAACAACAGCACTTGGCAAAACAGGTGCCGAAGAGAAAAAAGCCCGTGAAGCTGCTGAAAAAGCTGCTAAGACTACATCGAAACAATCAAAAAGCAAAGGCAGCCCTATCCCGCAAAATACCGCAAAAGCGATTTTATGGGGTGCACAGCAGTTGGGTATCAACCCAAATTATCTTGCTTCTGTCATTTCCTTTGAAACAAGCGGCACATTTAGCACCAGTATCAAAAACCCAAAATCATCTGCCACTGGTCTAATACAGTTTATGCAGGATGCAGATGGTACATCACACAAAAACTCAAAAGATTGGGATTACTACGGCATGAGCCGAGCCCAGTTTGGGGCTTTGTCTGCTATGGAGCAAATGCAGTATGTTGTAAAATTTTTTAAGGGTAAAGGATTAAAAGCTGGAGCGAGCTTAGGCGAAGTGTATGATGCTGTAATTGGCACAGGGTATCGAAAAGGTACTCAAGCATATGAACTCAACCGAGTTTGGGATACCAACAAAAACGGCATTATTGAAAAAGGCGAAAGCATAAAATCAGGTGCTTTTAAAAACCACATCAAGAACTTTTTCCCCAATGTCAGTGCGATTGATATTGGCGAAGCAGAAACCGATGCCGCCAAAATCCTGCTAAGAGCCGAAGAAGAAGCAGAACGAGAAGCCAAGCGGCAGGCTGATGCTCGCTACAACATCGAAAAGTCTTTTTCTGACAAAAAGACCCAGCTGCTGTTTGATTACCAAGAGCAAGAAAAGAAAATCAAAGACGCTGCCTTTGGCGAAGATGAGAAAAAGTATCTGGACATGGCAAAAGCACGCTACGAGAACGAGCTGGCATGGCTTGAACTTGAAAAAGACAAAAAAGCCCAAGCCGCCAAGGAGCATCTACAAAGCGAAGAAGAGCGTATCCGTGCCACTGCCGAGCTTGAACGCCGTGAAGTAACCTTGACGGTTGAGCTTGACGAAGAGCTAAGAAAAGCCAAGATTGATGCCATCACGCACGCTGAAATCAAGGCGATTGATAAGCTTAGGCAAGCCTACCAAGATGAGCTTGATCAGATTAACAGCCACAATCAGACCCAGCTTGCTCGCATTCGTGCCGACTTTGCCAAGCGTCGCCGTGAGCTTGCCAACCGAGACGACCTAAACCAAGCACAAAAAGATGAGCTTGGCTCGGCAATATACAACGCTGAAGCCCACCAAGTGCAACAGCTACAAAAGTCTGTCGGAAAACAAAAAGCAGACTTTTTGGCAGAGCTTGGCGGTTATGCTGATATACAGAATATCCAAAATCAGTATCAGACACGCTTGAACACCATCCAAGGCTTTCTCGATGCAGAAGTAGCAACGGTCGAAGAAGCCGAAAAGATGAAACAGATGGTGCGTATGCAATACGCCCAAGTCATGCTCGGCTCACTCGCTGAGAGTAGCAAGGCGGCATTTGGCGAGCAATCAAGGGCTTATAAAGCCATGTTCGCCATGAGTAAAGGCGTGGCGATTGCCCAAGCTGGTATCGCTCTTTGGCAAAACATCGCTCAAGCATCAAAAATTGGGTTTCCGCAGAATATCCCCCTGATTGCCCAAGCGATGACACAGGGTATGGGGATTATCGCCCATCTTAAAGCCATCAAGTCCACCGCATTGGTCGGACAAGCCCACGACGGCATCATGAGCGTCCCCAAATCAGGCACTTGGAACTTAGAAAAAGGCGAACGAGTACTGCCTAAACATACCGCCAAAGCCTTAGATGATAAATTGAACAGCTTGCAGGGTCG
>NZ_JBGTZD010000019.1:0-8701 GCF_041807865.1 Moraxella sp. E33BD
CAGTTTGTTTGTAGCTGTGTCTGCCCTGATAATATGCTATTGCAGACAACTTAAAGTTGGTTGTGTATTTTGCCATAGAAAAGCACCCCAAAGGTTAGAGTGTCTAACTTTTGGGGTGCGGTTCATCGTTAGGTGATTTTTTTATTAATAAAGCAGATACAACTGACTTTATAATGATAAATGGCGCACCTAGCGGGCATCACATAAAACACATAAATTATTGATATTTAAATAATTATTTTATATTAAATTTCAGTTATACCAGTAAATATACCAGTTTTTTTCAAAATAACCCCTGTTTTTTTGCTATTTTGCCCTATTATTGCCATGTCATGCAGGTGTGCGAAAATTGGCGAAAAGCAGGGCGGTTTTATGTAACTTTATGTAACTTTGTTACAGCCCCCACTTTCTCCATCTTTTCGGAAGTTTTTTTTCAAAACAGAATTTTTTTATACACGAATAGGGGTGTGGTGTCCGCTGGTGTGGTGTTTGGTATTTTTTGCACGCCCCCCGACTGGTTTCGGTGGTGGATATACCCCCTATGGAATTTTGCCCACACGGAAAAAGTATTAGGGTGGCGGTCTTTAAAGACAAGGGTTTTTCACTTTAAACCTACCCCATCACATACCAGCCAGCACGGTCGCACGGTTCACGCCTGCTGTTCGGTGCTGGTGCTGTCGGTTCGGTCGGTGCTGGTGCTTATCTTTGTTGATGGCTATATCTCGGCGGTGGGGCTGGTGTTTGCGTGCTTGTTTTTATTATCAACATATTCACACCTTTTTAATGATGAATTTAAAAATACACCCTATCATTGCCAAAAAGCAATTTCAAGAACTGTCTGACGAAATTCTACACCTATCTACTATTCGCCCAATGTCTGCCACCGACATTGCCAACATTGTGGCATTGGGTGGTCAATCAGGCATTGCCAAAGAGCAGTTAATGCAATTTGCTGACAGTGCAGTCAAAATGGGCGTGGCGTTTGACATTTCCGCTCAAGAGGCAGGTCAATCAATGGCGGAACTTCGCTCCGCTTTCCAGTTAGACCAAAAAGGCGTGGAAACCCTTGCTGACAAAATCAATTATCTTGGCAATACCACCCCTGCTGCTGCCAAAAGCATTATGGAAATCGTTCAGCGAGTGGGGGCGTTTGGCGAGGTTGTTGGTTCATCAGCAGGGGCGATTGCCGCTGTTGGTGCAACCATTCGTGGCATGGGGGTGGCTGATGAAGTTGCTGCTACTGGCATCAAAAATATGTTTTTGGCACTTGGTAAGGGTGAGAATGCAACCAAAGGACAAAAGGAGGCATGGGAAAAACTTGGTCTTGACCATGAGTAAATCGCCAAAGATATGCAGACCAATGCTGAGGAGACAACGCTCAAAGTATTGGAATCTATCTCAAAACTTGAAAAGCATGAACAGGGGCAAGTCCTTGAGTCGTTATTTGGTAGCGAGTCTTTACTGGCTATCGCCCCTTTGCTATCGCAACTTGATACACTCAAAGGCAATCTAGGCAAAGTTAGCGACAGTACGCAATACGCAGGCTCGATGAATAAAGAATACGAAGCACGAGCCCAAACCACTGCTAATAATTTGCAGACGCTCAAAGGTCATATGACCGCTCTGGGGATTACCATTGGCTCAGTGGTGTTGCCTGCGTTAAATGGATTGATTGATGATCTAAAGCCTGCTATTGAAACAGTTATCGACTTTGCTAAAGCCAATCCTGAACTTGTTGCCACGCTATTTAAGGTGGTGGCTGCTCTTTTTGCCTTTAAAGCAGGCTCATTGGCGGTTCGATTTGGTTTTAATCTGTTATTTGGTGGTCTTTTATCTGGGTATGGGGTAGTAGCTCGTTTTATAGGTGCTTTTAGGCTGGTTAATGCGTCCATTCGTCTTTTCCAGATGGGTAGGAGCTGTCTCCGCTTTGAGATTGTTTGGGTTGTCTGCTCGTCAAGCTCGCACTGCCATTAGTCTGTTTACAGGTGGGTTTAAATTGATTCGTTCAGGGGCGACTGGCTTTGTGTCTGTACTGGGCAAAATCATGACTTTTGCAAGGCTATTTGGTTCATCGCTTGTCAGTGTAGGCATAAAAGTCGGTCAAGCCTTTATGATGATTGGACGAGTGGCTTTAATAGCAGGTCGCATGATGATGGCTAATCCCATTCTTTTGGTAGCGATGGCAATCGCTGGTGTGGCTTATCTGATTTACAAGAATTGGGATACTATTAAGCCAATGCTTGTGGCATTCTGGACGAGCATCACACAGGCGGCAAGTGCTGCTTGGCAATGGCTTGTCGGTATTTGGAATGGTTTTACCGCTTGGTTTGGTGGTCTTTGGACGGGTATTACTGTTTGGGTAAGTGGTGTTTGGACAGGTATCATAAATGGTGCAACAGCCGCTTGGCAATGGCTGGTTGGTATTTGGAGCGACTTTACCGCTTGGTTTGGTAATCTTTGGACGGGCATTACTGCCTGGGCAGGCAACGCTTGGACAGCGATAACAACAGGGGCAAGTGTTGCTTGGGCTGGTTTGTTGGTATTTTTATCGACAATAGCACTACCGCCAATATGAATATTCGTCTTGGTCAGCTTATCAATCGCTTTGGCATAAGGAGCCATCTGCTCAGCCAATACAGGATCAGCTGCAATGATGGTGTATGCCTCCTTGTATTGACGATGGGCAATTAGGCTTTGGGCTAGGCGTGCTTTAAACAGCTGATTATCTGGATAATTTTTAACCAGATTTTGATATAAGGTAATAGCGGTGCGGTGATCTTGATGCTTCGTGGCAATGGTCGCTTTCGCCCAAGTAACTATCGGTGTCCCCATCAATGCTTGTGGCTGTGCCTCATAAATGGACAATAAGATCTCTACACCATCACTCTGATGATACACCAATGCCGATAACATTGCCCTTGCTAACAGCTCTGGCTGTGCCAACAGCATCTCATCATCCACCGTCATTGTCTCTGTCTGCTTGATATCGATGGGTAATTGCGTTTTGGTAGGCTCAGGGATTTTAAAAGGCTGATCAACAGATTACAATCGTCTGTCATCTTAGCTTTGTTCATCGATCCGATTGGCATGAGCCTGCATGAATGGCAAAAGCACAGCACCAATGAGCAGCGACACGGACATATTTTTTATAATACATTGATACATGGTAATTTCTCATAACTCTGTCAAATCGCCAAAAAATAAGGCTCAACCCAATCATGTGATGGATTAAGCCTACATTCTAACGACACCTAAAACTTCATCTCCAACGCCAGCGTATAATTTCGCCCTGGGGCAGCGTAGCGAGCATGACTTGTACCGACATCTTGATTGACAGCATTGATGGATGATTGACGCACACTCTCCCAAGTACTGTATTTATAGTTCATCAGATTATACACGCCTGCTCTTAGTGTGATGTTGTCATGAGGCATATAATAGCCAGTTAAATCGTGTGTGTACCAACTGCGACTACGCTTACTGGGTACAGCGATGGCAATCTCATGACCATAGTAGGCACTGCCGGTTAATTCATCAGGATTTTTGGCTTTAGAATAGGTCAAGCTGTGATTAAATCCCCATTTGCCACTGGGTGCATCATAGCCGATACCTGCGACCACACGAGATGGCTGAATGGCATCTAAAATCGGGTCAGTGGTCATGGTATAGCCATCGTAGATATGTCGGTCTTTGACCTTGACACGATTATACGCCAGATTAGAATACAGACCGTCTGGCAGTTTGTCATAGACTCCATACCAGTCTATTTTACCCAAAACATTGATGCCCTCTAAAGTGATGTTTTGGATATTATAATAATCGCTCAAGGTGTACTGACCTCGTCTGTTGCCTTTGGCGATAAGGTCTTTGTAGTGATTGCGAAAATAGCTCGTCTCAATCGTACCAAATCGCCCTTGTAAGCCAACACCAAACTCATGGTTGGTGGATTTTTCTGGACGTGGGGCGATGCGATTTTTATAATCTTTGTCAGCAATGTCATTATCTTTGCCTGATGCACCCACCCGAATGCCATACATCTCATAAAAGGCAGGCACTCTAAAGCCGTTAGAATAACGATAAGACAGTGCCAAATAGTCTTTGGGGTGTACTGTAAACCCTGCATTGTATGACCAATTTTTATAATTATCCACCGCCGTCCAGTCATCATCAGTACTAAAGCGGTGATTATCATAACGCACCCCAAGCCCTAAATCCACCTTATCACCCAGTGCAATGTGGTCTCTTAGTGCCATAAAACTGTGCTTGCCTGTGATGATTCTTGGTTCACAGTTATTATTGTCAGTACTTTCGTTGTTGCAAGTAATGGCTGATTGTAAGGTTACAGGCACTCGTTTATAAATGCGAGGTTTGTCATAACTGCCATTATGACCCTGCTTATATTCATTATTATAACCGCCAGATGCATAGCTGTATGCCAGAGCACCACGCTCTAGTGTGGATTTGACATCGCCTATCCCAATCAGTGTCTGAAAGCGATGTTTGGATGTGCCAAGTTCAAAGTTCTTTTGTAAATTAAGCTGAGCTAATTTGAGTTTTTCTTCGTATTGATTAAATTCACGTCCAGACCATGACCATGGCTTATCCACACTTGCCTGACAGCGACTCATATTGGGATAATCACTGCAACGCTGTAAATACACCGTGCTATCCACGCCGATGGTTTGATGGTCTAGACTAAGCAATGCTTTATCAATCAGTCCTGTTTGAGAGGGACTCTTAAATTCATACGACACACCAAAGCGCTTTTTTTGGTGTTCTTCATCAAAAAATCGAGTGCGACTGTATCTAGCACCATATCTACCACTTTCTCCTTTATTAAATACAAGTCCTGACAGTGGATTGTCCGCCACATCAACGATACCAGAATTGCCCACCGCAAGACCCGTCTCAGCATTGATACTGCCTTGAGTTAAATCTACGCCTTTAGGGATGTCTGCTTTGGTGTAATAAGCAGGTAGGGTCATGTCCTGAATATTATAGTGCTGTTTGGTATGCTCTATGACCATGCCCAAACGATGGACATCACTCACATCATAACCTGCCTTATAGAAAATGGATTGGCTTTTATAATCCATCGGATTGGCGTGCACTCTGTCGATGCCTGTATAGTCTTTGGTGCTGGCGGTGCGTGTTGGATAGCGGATTTTGTCTGCCTGTTCCCGCTCTTTACTGCTTAAGGCAGGCGAGGTACGAATGGGCAAGACATCGCTGTTAATACTAGCAAATGGCAAAGGTGTGCAGTCCAGTGTTGGACAATCATCTTTGACTAAATAATAACTTCTGCCATAAGTGTCAGGCTTACGCAAGTCATAACGATCAAAGTAGCCTTCTAGTGGCTGATAGCTGTGTAAATACTCATCAATGGCTTTATGACTTTTGATCTCTTTACCCTCTTTGTGGGTATAGATAAGCAGGTTATCAAATTTGCCCATCTTAAATGCCCCAGCCACTGACTGTATCCATTGGTCGTTTTTACTGCTGTAGGCAGTTTTAGTGTCCAATCCCCAACTCTGACCTTCCTTGATGACATCAGATGAATCTTTGGTGGTCAGCCCCACTGCACCGCCCAATGCACCACTGCCATACTCTGCTGAGCTTGAGCCTTTGCTAAGCTCAATACTTTTGATGTTCTCGTATTCCACCTCATTGATTGCCCCAGAGCCAGCCTGTGTTTGGATTGAGCGATAGGATTGGGCTTGAGACAAACCATCAACCACGATGGCAACACGATTTTTATCCACGCCACGCATAGCATAACCTGAGGTTGCTCCTCGCCCTTGCTCAACCACGCTGATACCTGGGTCATAGCGTGTCAAATCACGAATGCCAAGAACCATCTCTCTATTGATGTCTTCAGTGCGCTTGACGACTTTGCCAAGCCCTGTAATTTCGTTGGTTTTACGGGTTGCTTGACGCTTAATTACCGCATTTAGTGCCTCAAGCTCAACACTTGGGTCATCGTTTTCATCAGCAAAGGCGGGCGTACCACACATCGCCATACTGACCGCTAAAAATAGCAGGCGGTATCTTACTTTTAACTCATTATGATTCATCGTGATTTTTCCATAAACTTGACAAAAAGCCACCCTAAGACACCCAGATGGCGACTTTTTGCTTAAAATTTGGGATTTGTCTTATCTGTCTTTTTGCTTGATTTGGGCTAAACAAATCATCTTAGATTAGGGTGTTTGGGTTTGGCGCTTAGCCCCAAAGACTACACCGATTTTATCCTCGCCTGCCTTATCATGGTGTATAACTCCGCCAAGCTCGCTGGCATCAGCACCATAAAACCCTCCATAAAAATTAGCATTGATATGGGCAATGGCAGAGGCACCCGTACTACTTGGGTCAAGATTAAAGCCACCCTCACGAGTTGTGGCTTTACCACTAAATCCATTAGCATTAATGACCCCGTTTAAGTTTAGGATTGGCAATTCCTCCACACCATTATCGCCGATAAGTTTACCCAAAAATTCCTTTGTGCCAAAATCTACATCAAATCGGCTACGAGCACCCGATGGCTCACCTGAAGCAGACACCGACCATTTGCGACCATCTTTACTGACGATATCGCCCTCCCAAGTACCCCGATAGTGTGCTTTTCCTGCTTGGGGAATTTTGTCAATATCAGTACGCTCACCCACCAAAAATAGCTTGCCATCTTTAATGGTGATGACACCATTATCATCATTGATTGCACCATAAGAACCGAATTTGACATAGTCTAGGTTATTACAGCAGACCGTTACTGACAGCTTTTTGCCGTCATGCTCCACTTGCCTTGTATGAACAAAATCCATGTCAGCAAAGCTCTTAACATTATCTGGTAAGAGTGGCAGACGCTTGCCGTTAATCACAAGATGACTGACTTGACCAAAAGTATCCATCCTGGATTTTTGTACAGTGTCGCTGTCAATCACTGTCGCATCAAATCGGGTTTGTAGTTTGGCATCGTCCAACGCTTCACGCTTTGCCCCAAACACCCCAAACAGCGACTTATCCTCTGCCAAAAATTTACCTGCCATTTCTTCGGCTTTTTCTCCAAAAAATCCACCCTCCATCACACCATCTTTACCAAAAATACCATGAGTTTTATCTTGAGCAATGGCAGTGCCCACAAAACGATTGCCACTTAATTTGCCGTCTATATGATAGCGGTGGGCATCTACCTGCTCTCCTGCTTTGCTTTCGGTAGCGACATAGCCATGACTGTATAAATCGCCTGTGAGCGTCTTATTTGTAAAGTCTACCTCAAAGCGACTTCCATGAGCAATCTTGGCATTTTTGATGTTGTTATTGACATAAGCATCAAGCGGTGTTGCACCTGACATATTGGCAGGTGATGACTGATTATCCCGTGTAAAGCCACTTGGGGGCTGGGTGCGAGTTTTATCAGTATCTGAAGTAAAGTCCCATGTGCCAGTATAGATGACCTTTTGGGTTGGTAAGATGGTGGATGGTATGACGCCTTGATAAAATACATAACCACGAGAGCCTGAATACATCTGACGCTTGCCATCTGCTTCTGTTACAAAGCTCACCCCCGCCTCAGCATCAATGATATAACCTGAGCGTACATATTGCATATCACGAGTGCGTGATAATGTCCCTTTGTCATGAGAATAGACAACCTCACCACTTGCCCTAGGTTGCTTGTTTAAGATGTCTTCATAATATTTGGGCAAATCCTCAAGCGTATGATTGATGGCTTGGACTTCACCGATTTGAACACCATCTGTTCTGTTGCCTCGTCTGGGTATTTCGCTGATAAAGCCGAGTGCTGGCTCCTCACTACTTATATCCAATGTGCGTCTTTCACCTTTTTCATCTTGATAAGTCGGTTCTTTGGGAGTATTGGAGTTGCCAGTGTTCTGGCTGGCTCCTTGCGTGTTTAAACTACTGACATTATCTAGGTCAAAGCTGCCTTTTCCGCCAGCACAAGCAGTCAATAATAAGCCACCAACAATAATGGCAAGTGGTTTTTTTGTGTAAAATTTCATACAATATCCATAATGATTTGCAATATTAAAATAAAAATCAGTATCATTTGAGAAATATTGATAATTATAAATAACATCTAATATGATGTCAATATAAAAGAAATATTATTTTATTTCTTTGAGTTGATAGTAAAGGATAAATGACCAATCAGTAAATTATCCAATCCCTTATCAGTACTTCATCTCAAGCGATATGATAAAATTTCGCCCTGATGCGGCGTACCGTAAATTTTAACTGACCAAGCACTCGCTCAGCTTCATCTGCGGACGGTGTAACCACCGACAAACCGCCAACACGCTCACCGTAGAGAGAAAGGTTTTTTGAGAATGAATTTGATACAAAAATCGGCAAATCCATCTCAACAGCACGACGAATGGCATAAGCATCTGCATCCATGTCATCATCAAAGCCCTGATGGGCAATATCCATAAAGGCAATGAGTTTTTTATCTTTGATGATGTCGAGTACAGTATCCCACTGCTCATTGGTCAGATCCACACCTGTTGGGTTGTGGCAACATGGGTGCAGTAGCACCACATCATTTTCATTTAGACCCCCAAAAGTCTGCTAAGTCTGCTAAGTTATTCAAAAAAAGCCTTGTAAGCCTTACCTCATAAGGGTTAAAAACTTTCCACCCATTTGCTAAGTTATTATAAATTTTACCTCAAACACCCTTAAA
>NZ_JBGTZD010000020.1:0-8259 GCF_041807865.1 Moraxella sp. E33BD
CCCCCTTACCAGTCAATTTACCCTATCATAGCAATCAATGGCTAATTTTTCTATGCGAATTATTCATAAATACCAATAAATCATCAAAATTGTCAATAAATTTACCACAACCGCCCAAAATTTCGCTAAAATACAAAAAATTTCACCCAAAATCACAAAAATATTTGCTTTTTTATGGTTTTGGCGAAAATATCCCAATCAACTTGTTATATTTCATCAACGAACCCAAAACTTTCGTTATCAAATCAAACCTTTTTTATTAAGTAACCAACATGATTGACACTCTCCCCATCGCCTTAGACCTGCAAGACATTCACAAAAACTACGGCTCACTGTCCGTACTCAAAGGCGTCTCTTTGACCGCCTATGATGGCGATGTCATCAGCATTCTAGGTTCGTCAGGTTCTGGCAAATCTACCTTGCTACGCTGTATCAACCTACTTGAAAAACCCACCAAAGGTAGCATCACCATCGGCAATGAAGCCTTAATCTTGACCGAGAAAAAAGGCGAATTGGTCGCCAAAAATCCAAGACAGCTAGAAAGTTTACGCTCAAAAATCGGCTTCGTATTCCAAAATTTCAACCTATGGCCACACAAAACCATCTTGGATAACATCATTGAAGGTCCAACCCAAGTACTCAAACAACCCAAAGATCAGGCAATCGCCGAAGCCGAACACCTACTCAACAAGGTTGGTCTGCTTGACAAAAAAAATGCCTATCCTGACAATCTGTCAGGCGGTCAGCGTCAGCGTGTGGCAATCGCTCGTGCTTTGGCAATGAAGCCACAGGTGCTACTGTTTGATGAGCCGACCTCAGCATTAGACCCTGAGCTGGTCAATGAAGTGCTGTCTGTCATGCGTGGGCTGGCCGCAGAGGGTCGCACCATGCTCATCGTTACCCACGAGATGCGTTTTGCTCGTGAGGTATCAGATAAGATTGTGTTTTTACATCAAGGACGCATTGAAGAGATTGGCACGCCTGACGAGGTCTTTGATAACCCAAAATCTGAGCGTGTGCGTGAATTCATGGCATCGCATCGCTCTTAGGGTTTGACTTAAGGTTTGTTGTTTAAGTTCGTTTTTGGTACTTATTTTGTTAGTATTTGCTTATTAATATCTGTTTTGTTAATATCTACTTGTTAGTTTAAGGACATTTTATGTTATATAAATTCGCAGGCGTTACCGCCATCGCTCTTGCCCTAGTCGCTTGCAGTCAAGACAAGCCTGCCCAGACGACCGAACAGCGTCAGCTGACCATCGCCACCGAAGCGGCTTATCCCCCATTTAATGACACCGCTCCAGATGGCAAGATTGTCGGCTTTGATGTTGAGGTCATCAATGCCGTGTGTGCCGAAATCAACGCCAAATGCGACATTGTCGCCCAAGATTGGGAAGGTCTAATCCCTGGTCTTAATGCCAAAAAATACGACGCCATCATCGCAGGCATGTCCATCACTCCAGAACGCCTAGAGCAGGTGGATTTTACCGAGCCGTATTTTTCTAATACCATCGTTTGGCTATCTAAGACCGATGGTAGCTTCGACCCAAACAACATCACCAACAAAATCCTAGGTTCACAGCGTTCAACCACAGGGGCTGCCTATATCGCCGAAAAATATGACGGCAAAGATGGCAACACCGTCAAGCTCTACGACACCTACCTAAACGCCTATCTTGACCTAAAAGCAGGTCGTAACGCTGCCGTCATGGCAGAAAAAGTCTCTGCTGCCGAATGGCTAAAACAAGAACAGCAAGGCTTTGGCTTGGTCGGCGAAGAGATTGACAACAACGACAATCTGGGCATTGCGGTTCGCAAAGGCGACACCCTAAAAGATGAATTCAACCAAGCCCTTACCAAACTCAAAGAATCAGGTAAATTGGCAGAGATTGAAACTGCCAGTTTTCAATAATTCATCAACCATCACTAGCGTGGCAATCAGCCCACGCTAAAACCAATCAAAAATAAGTAAGGGGCAATCATCATGAAACTAAAACTACTTAGCATATTGGCAATCAGCACCCTTGTTGTTGCCTGTAGCAATAATCAAGAGGCAGACAACAAGAGTGCAGCCAACACCGGCGAAAAACAAATCCGCATCGCCACCGAATCTAGCTTTAAGCCATTTAGCTACCTAGATGCCAGCGGTAACTTGGTGGGCTTTGAGATTGACCTAGCCAACGCCCTATGCCAAGAGATGGCCGCCAAATGCGATATCCAAAGCCAAGATTGGGACGGTCTGATTGTCGGTCTAAATGCCAAAAAATTTGATGCCGTCATGGCAGGTATGTCAGCGACCAGCGAGCGTGCCGAAGTGGTGGATTTTAGCGATTCGTATTTTAACAACACCCTAGTCCTGCTTGGTCAAAAAGGCGTTGAGCTCAATGCCAACACCCTAGATGACAAAAACATCGCCGTACAGCAGGCCACCGTTTCTGCCGACTACCTAACCAAAAACCACCCCAAAACAACCATCAAAGCATACAGCACCCAAGACAATGCTTATCTTGATTTGACCGCTGGTCGTGTCGATGGTATGTTGTCAGACATCGTTCCTGCATTAGACTGGCTAAAAACCGAGCAAGGGGCTGATTTTGAAGTCAAAGGCGAACCGATTGACATCAACGACAGCGTCGCCATCGCCCTACGCAAAAATGACCCACTAAAAGACGAATTCAACACCGCTCTTGCCACCCTAAAACAAAACGGCAAATATGATGAGTTGGTGGATAAATATTTTGACAAAACCATCATCAAATAACCAAAATGGGCGTCAGCCACTTAACTTAACCACAAGAAATATTAACAGGAGGCAACAATCACTAATTAGCAACATAGCAGTTTTGTTACATCTACCCCCTGCTCTTGTCCATGCAGGCATCGTTATGTTAGAGCCATCCAGCTTCAACCAAGAGATGAATCGTTAACGCTTGGTCATGTAAACAAAACTTAACAAAACACCCCATGACGAAGCCAAACAATGCCATGAGTCGTGTTTGGCTTACGAATAAATAGCAACATTTCATCAGTAATTATTATTTGTGAGCAAATTATGAATAAAAACCTAATGAAACAGCGCAACAAAAACCGTACCGCCCATACCAACAACTTTAGTATCCACATTCCAATAACATCCCTGACACTGGCAGTAATAACCACCCTACCCCTGATGACTACTAAGGCATATGCTCAGCAGGGATTTGTTCCTGCTGGTCACTCACAAGGGAAAGGAGCTACTGCGGTTGGACAAGGGTCTCAAGCAACGGCAGACAATGCTACTGCGTTTGGGCATAGTGCCAAGGCAGCAAACCGGAATACTACCGCAGTTGGTGCAGAGTCTCAAGCAACGGCAGCCAGTGCTACCGCAGTTGGGCGAGGGTCTACAGCATCGGAGTCGAGCACTACTGCACTTGGGCAAGGGGCTCAAGCAACGAAACTAGACTCTACTGCACTTGGGCAGGGAGCTCAGGCAACAGGACAGAACGCTATTGCACTTGGGCAAGGGGCTCAAGCAACAGCAGTAGGTACTATTGCACTTGGGAAAAGTGCTCAAGCAACAATGACAAGCTCTTTTGCACTTGGGCAGGGAGCTCAGGCAACAGGACAGAACGCTATTGCCATTGGTAACAATACTATGGTTCGGTCTGTAGGAGCTGTAGCACTTGGTCATGGCATCACCATTAGTAATGACTCTAATCATGCTGTGGTGCTTGGCAATGGGAGTACATATACTACACCCATGCCAACAGCAGATTACTCATTTATGCTTCCATCAGCCACCAATAGCTCCGGAGTGCGTACCACAATCAATTTTGCAGGAACTCGTCCAACATCAGCCGTTTCTATCGGTGCAAAACATCAAGAACGCCAAATCGTCCATGTCGCTGCTGGTCGTGTTACTGCAGACTCAACCGATGCGATCAACGGCTCTCAGTTATACGGCGTGCTAACTGCGATACAGAGCATAAAAATACCAGATGTATTAATTGGTGCTGGAGAGCCAAATACTCAAGGCAAAGAAGGTGATATCTACATTAACAGCACTACCGGAGATCTGTACAAAAAAACAGGAAATAGATGGGGTGCTAAAGTTGGAAGTCTCAAAGGTCCTAAGGGTGATAAAGGCGAAACTGGTCCAGCAGGTCCAGCTGGTGAAAAAGGCGAACAAGGGGAACAAGGTCCTAAGGGTGATAAAGGCGACACTGGTCCGGTAGGTCCACAAGGTCCTAAAGGTGATAAAGGCGATATCGATCAAGCCACTAAGGATAAAATCCAACAAAGCATCAATGAGGCCAAGACCGCCAATGACAAAGCTGTCATCGCTGATAATAAAGCCACCCAAGCACAACAAACAGCCAATACCAATGCTGCTAAAATCAGCAAAGGTCTGAATGTTAAAACTCAAGATAATAAAACCACCAACCACCAGTTAGGCGATACGATTACCATCACTGGTCAGTCGAACATTAGCACCAACACAGAGCAAGGCAGTGTTGTAGTATCATTAAATGACGATATTACTGTTAAATCGGTAACTGCTGAGCGTGTTGTGGCAGATCAGGTAGTAATCGGTCCTGTCAGTATCGCAAAAGACACAGGCATCAATGCAGGTGGTCTGACCGTGCAGAATGTCGCTGATGGTCGTATCGCACCAGACAGCACAGATGCTGTCAATGGCAGTCAGTTGTTGGGTGTTTATAACCACATCGATGAGCGTGTCTTTGGTATTGGCAACCGCATTGATGAGATCGAAGACCGCCTACAAGCAGGCATCGCAGGTAATCATGCAGCCATGTCATTACCACAAGCCACACTAGCAGGTCAATCGATGGTCTCAGTTGCACTGGGTACATATGCCGATAAAGGTGCCATCGCCATCGGTTATTCTCGGCTAAGCGGTAGCGGACGAGTAACCTTGAAGTCGCATTTAAGTGCTGATACCAAAAAAAAGGTCGGTGCTGGCGTAGGTGTAGGCCTTGCGTGGTAACCCACCTTCTGTAATACCAATATACTAATAATGCCTGTGTGCTTTGCCCTATTTGGGCTAAAGCACACAGGTTAATTGTCTTTGGCAACACAATACAAAACCCCAACCACAGTAAGCCATTAGTAATAAAACAACAATTATTATCAATAGTAACAATAAAATAACAACTCTCTTTCATTATTTTATCCCCCCCCCCTGCGGAGTAAATATTGTGGTAAAATACACCCATTTAAGCTAAATATATTAGCAATATTATCAATTGATATTATCAATTGATAATATTAATTAATATTATCAATTGATATTATTAATGAATAACAACTTAAGTTTGGGTTATAATCCAACAACACACCCAAACAATCACACCAAGCAAGGCACAGCACAGCTTGGTTCATAAAGGTTTGGTCATCAAACCGCATTGATTTTTTTAACCACCCTTGTAAAAATTCAGTCAACAAGGGTGGGCTAACTACGCTGGAATGAAAGTATGAATAAAGTCTATAAGGTTATTTTTAACCGCACCACATAAGTGTTTCAAGCTGTCTCTGAATTGGCTCGTGGTCATCAACGCACCCAAACCGGTAGCACATCATTAAGCAAAGACCCTACTCAAACAGGCAGTAGCTTTCGTCTAAACCCAATTGCCAGTGCAATAGACTCTCTTAAACCAGCAGTTCGTTCGCTCGCCCTAACCACCCTACTGCTCAGCGGACTTAGCTTTTCTGGGAGCGTGTCGGCTCAGCAGGGGGTGTCGAACCCCGTAGCGGTTACCGGTTTTGACCCGTATTGGGCAGGAAACACAGTTCGAGGTTTGGGAAGTCAGCCATCAGAAACGTTGGTATGGGGTGGTAAGGCGATTAGTGATACCGGTTTTAAACAAGCAGACAATCCGACTAATATTGGTGCAGGTGGAAACTTCCGACGGGGGGATGTTGAAGCACTGTACTCGATTGTTATCGGACATAATACCTACCTTAAACAGAGTGGTGGTGGGTCAAACATTCCGCATTCGACCGTGATTATCGGTCACGGGGCGATGGGTAAAGGCTTGGGTGTAGAGGGGGCGATTGCCTTAGGGGCAAGGGCGTTGACAGGGGGGCGGCAGACCATATCTATCGGGGCAGATTCTCACACTGTCAGTAGCGGTAACATCTCTATCGGTTCGCAAGCGTACACCTCACAAGATAACTCACTTGCTATCGGGACAGGGTCCAGAGCGGAACACTCGTCAATAGCGATAGGTAACAGTGCACAGGCAGATAATGCGTCTATTGTGGTTGGTTATTTCTCAAGCTCTGATGTTGAAAACGGGACAGTAGTGGGGATTCAAGCAGTCAATTCCAGTAAGAACGGGACGGTTGTGGGTTTCAAAGCGAGGGTTGAGACCGGTTCAACGGATGGGATTGCGATTGGGCGTAGTGCAAAGGTTGATTTTCAATCGAAAGGTGCTATTGCGTTTGGTTCAGGAGCGAAATCTAAAGGTATGAACTCCCTTGCTTTCGGTACGGCAGCGACGGCAAAGGGTTCTTCAGTAGCCATCGGTAACAATGCACAGGCGAATAATCAGTCGGTTGTGATTGGTTACGATTCGACCGGTCAGTCTAGCAATGGGGTGGTGCTGGGGATTAATGCACTCAATAAGGGTGATAACAGTACGGTTATCGGGTATGAGGCAAAGCTTTCCGATGACAGTCAGAATCGTGCATTAGAAAACTCCTTAGTTGTGGGGACAAGTGCTCGTGCGTGGTCAGGTCACTCGGTGGTGCTGGGGCGTGAGGCGCAGGTTGGTGATACGACAAATGATGCGGTTGGCGGTACAGCAGTGGGTGAGCGTGCTTACGTGTATGCAAAACGTGGTACGGCACTGGGTAATAACACTAGAATTGGTGCTGGCGGTGTGGGCGGTGTTGCCATCGGTCGCTCTGCCACCGTGAATGCCCAATACGGGATTGCGATTGGCTCGGGGCATCCTGATAACGGTAACACCCCTGCAACGGTAAATGCAGAGGGTGGTATTGCGATTGGTCATAACGCCAATGTTAAAGCCGATCAGAATAGAGCGGTGGCGATAGGTTACAGTGCAACAGCCGGCGGTAAACATAACGTAGCTATCGGCTATGCGGCACAGGCATCTGGTATCAGTAATGTGGCTATCGGTACCGAATCACAAGCGACCGATGTGAGCGAGAGAGGTAATTTAGTAATTGGTAATAAGACCTTTGATGCGAATCAATGGCGAGGCTACAACCAAACCGGTTCTTTTGCGGTAGCTAGTGGGGGTAAAGAACGGGTTATTCAACATGTAGCGGCCGGTACGATTAGCTCCAGCAGCACCGAAGCGATTAACGGCTCGCAGTTGTATAGAATTGTAGAGGGTATTGGTTTTGATGTGTATGATAATAACAATACTAGAAAAGCAACCGTTGGTATCGGTAATAAAGTGACGTTTAAGCAAGGGCGTAGTGGTTTAGTTAGCGTTGCAACAGCGTTGGACGGAAATGCAAACGGCTCGAAAAATAATGCACAAGTGACATTTGATGTTGTGACGCAGGGGTTTAACAGTGCAAATAATAGAACAACGGTAACGGCTACGGGAGGTACAGCAGGTTTGGCGAAATCTGCAGATGTGGCAACGGCGATTAACAATGTGTCGCAGGCATTGATCAATAAGGGCTGGAGGCTGAAAGTTAACAGAAGTCCTGAACAGACGGTTAAATTAGGAGAGACGGTTAACTTCCAGCAAGGTAAGAATGTCGGTATTACCCAAGCAGGCAAGACCGTTACCATTAATGCGTGGGATACCCAAGTAGAGGTGGCGGCAGGAAGTAATGATTTTTTCTCTATCGCTGATAAGGGGCAACCGGCTAATAATCTTCGTAAATATGAGTTAAGTGTGAATGATGCTTTTAAGCAAAAAATAGCGGGCTTTGAGACGGATATTAACAATCTAAAGAAAAATCCGAGCGGGAGCTGGATATTGGCAGTCTCACGAGGAACGGGTGGTTCATCAAGCGGTGCGTCATCGCAGATTAAGTTCGGTGAGACTGCGACGTTTAAAGCCGGTAAAAATGTGAAGCTGACGCAGACAGGCAGGACTATCGATATTGCGGTAGTTGATTCACCAAGCTTTACGTCAATGAGTACGAGCGGCACTGCGACGATTGGTGGTAAATTAACAGCTCGCAGTGGTTTGGATGTGACCGGTGCGACCACACTTAGAAATACTTTGAATGTGACCGGCGATACCACGCTTAGAGGTACCACTGCAAATA
>NZ_JBGTZD010000021.1:0-7855 GCF_041807865.1 Moraxella sp. E33BD
ATTTTCTTGATGAGCATGGTGGCGTTACGCCCTTTTATTGGGCTGATCCGCATGGCACGACCGCCAAATACATTTGCCAAGATTATGAAATTTCTCAAAGAAAAGGTAATTTTTGGGAAATTAGCCTAAAATTCGAGCAAACCTTTTAAGTTGTTAAGTAAAATTTGACAACTCAAGCCAAAACCCATTGATTTTAATGGGTTTTATTTTTTGCCACCTGACAAGGTGGTATTTTTTTTAACGGAGATAAACCATGACCCAAACCCTAACCACCCTAAACCGCACCGAAGCCAAGACCTTGCAAGACTTTATCTACCAAGTGGACGCTTGGCAAGCTCAGCACGGCGATAAAGCCAATCATATTGAAATTATCTACTACCCCGAAGATGACGGCTTTGAAGTCGTCAATGGAGAAAAAGACAATGGCGTATTAAAGCGTAACCGCACCACCGCATTTCGTGCCGAGATTCTAGCATGGGCAACGGCTCAGCTCAATCAACTTAAAGGGTGGAATAACGACAAAACCATCACCGCCTTTGCCTGTGTGTATCAAAATGGCGAATTTGGCGTGGCGGTGGAAGTTACCGACAAGACTGCCGAAAATGTCAGCGATGAAGCGGCAGACAGCGAGTAACGCTTATGAGCTTTAATGCAGACATACAACAAAGCACCGTGCAGGGTTTAATCACCTTGTACGAGCTGGACGCCAGACGACTTGGCGGCGATGTGTACCGCTTTCATGGGCATAATGACGGCGTCATCACTTGGCAAGGACAACAATTTCACCCTATTGCCATCAAAGCAGACGGACTAGAAATGCGGTCAGATGGTAGGGCATCAACACCCAAATTAACCATCGGCGATAATGTGAATGGCGTACAAGGGGCGGTGTCTGCCCTGTGTCGTCTGTATGATGACTTTGCAGGGGCGAAACTGACCGTAACGCACACTTTGGCAGAGTATCTTAATACTACCGACAGCCAAAATTACCGTCAGCAAGAATGGTACATTGAGCAAAAGGTCAGCGAAAATCCCACATCGGGCATCGTGGAATTTGAACTGTCTAACCCTGTGGACCTAGACGGTCAAAAAATCCCAGTCAGAAACATCACCACCTTTTGTCATTGGGCGGTGTGTGGTCGTTATCGTGGCGAAGAGTGTGGTTATACAGGCACCAAACGCTTTACGATGGACGGCAAGATAACCGATGACCCAAGCCTTGATGCGTGCGGTGGCACGATGCCAGATTGTAAGCTAAGAGACAATGAAGACAGCTTTGGCGGCTTTCCTGCGGCGGGTTTGATTAGTTGAGCCATCAGAATTTGTAAGTTATATTGCTTTTATGGTAAAATGAAATGCCAATTATGGAAATGATGAATATGCAGCCTAAAACCAAAACTTATGAAGTTTACGAATACATCAAAAATTATCATGGATTGACCAATCCTAATAATTTTTTATTTTATCGTTGGTTGACAAACGGCAAAGAATTGGTTAAATCCAGTCCTGCTGATGGCTATATCTTACAAGGTTTTGCGTACAACTTGCTAGGTGATGCCAAGTCTGCGATAGACAGCATGAAACAAGCCAAGCTGCTCAATAATTATTTTGGCAAGGTAAATTATGCAGGTCTTTTAACTCGCTTTGGCGAGTGTGAAGAAAGCACATCTATTTGCTTTGAGCTATTACGACAAGATCCGATGGATGCTCATGTATTCTGGCTGGTGCTGGACAATGCTGATTTTGCATTGAATGCTGATTTGGCAAAAAAAGCCCAATTGCTGTATCAAGGCAATGACATTGATTTGCAAGATTTTTTATCATCTCTTGATGCAAAAATGCATATACTACAAGATGCAGGTATTGATAAAGAAGTATTTATCAATGTTAAAAAAAGATTGTTTAATTTTTTATCTTATCATTATTGTGGCGATTACACCACCAAGCCTGTTATTGCAGAAAGTGAAATTGGCAAGCGACTTGATTTGAATGTCTATCTTAATAATGTAGATATTCATCAGTGCTTGGAATTAAACGATATGTTCATTGATAAGCTGATTGAGGATGATACCTTGCATTTTAATGATTATAAAAACATCATCGTACATTTTATTCCTGCTAAATACAATCAGGTGGCGTGATGGCGGTCGATGAGCAAGATTTACGACAAACAGCCATGATGTTGTCTGAATTAATTGATGAGCATTCCGATGAGCATTTATTGCGTGCCTACATCAATCGTAGCTATTATGCCGTCTATCATGAATGCAAAATGCACATTGAAGCCAATTTCACTGATTATAATTTATCAGACATCGGCACATTCAAAACAGGCACGCATAAACGCATTTATTTTGTCTTGGAAGAGTTAGGTAAAATCAACAAAAAAGCCTACGCTTTGGCTCTTAAATTTGATGATTTTTTAGCCAAACGCCATAAATCTGATTACAAGCTCAATGATGACATCAACTATATGGATTATATACAGTGCAAAAAATATTTTGAAACCATACCGAATTTATTAAAAGAAATACACTAACTCATCATAAACCGCCCCATCAAGGCGGTTTTTTATTGGAAAAAAATATGCGATTAACCAAAACCCTAAAAGACCAAATCCACGCCCACGCCAAAGACGACTACCCCAATGAATGCTGTGGGCTGATTGTACAAAGTGTGGCAGATGGCACGGTGGATTATGTACGCTTGCCCAATGTTGCCAAAGACCCACTCAATCATTTTGAGATTGACCCACAGGACTATGCCGACTTTGAGTACAGCTTTGGCATTTTAGCCATTGTACATAGCCACCCAAACGGCACGGCTGAGCCTAGCGAGATTGACCGCATACAGATGACCATGCACGGCAAAGATTGGGTGATTTGTGGCTGCGGGTTTGATTTGGTAACGGGCGAATGGTACAGCGAAATCAAACGCCATAAGCCTACCAAAGAGATAACGCCGCTACTTGGGCGTGAGTATGTGCATGGCTATCAGGATTGTTATAGCCTGGTGCGTGATTATTACAAGCGAGAACTATCCATTGAACTGCCTGATTTTGCACGCACCGATGACTGGTGGGAAAACCCAAACCACGAACCACTTTATGAAAATAATTTTACCAAAGCAGGATTTGATGTCATTGATGACCCAGCACAATTACAAAAACACGATGTTATCCTATGCCGTGTTGGGCGTACACACCATATCAATCACGCCCTTGTCTTTATTGGTAATGGCAAATTGCAATCAGAAAGTACGCCTGACTGTGTGGGTGATTGCCTAGTATTGCATCACCCACATTCGGCATTATCCAAGCGTGAGATTTATGGTGAGAGCTGGCAAAAACGCACGGCAATGGTGGTTAGGCATAGACAGTTTCTGGCGTAAATAACGGCTTGATGGTGGAATAGTCCATTTTGGGGTTGTTTTGGGCTTGCCATAGGTCGTACTGGTTTTGCATACGAAACCATAAATCATCACTCGTCCCCAAAGCCCGAGCAATGCGAAGCGACATATCAGCGGTAATGCTTTGCTTGCCGTTTAAAATACGGCTTAAAGTAACACGGCTGACGCCCAAATGCTTAGCAAACTCGGTAACACTGATGTCGCCCAAGCCGTCTTTTAGTACCAAGCCAGGGTGAGCAGGATTGTGCATTTTCATGATTTACTCCTTAATGGTAATCTTGATAATCGACAATTTCGGCATTGCCATCGTCGTTAAATTTAAAGGTTAATCGCCAGTTGCCATTAACCGATATCGCCCAATGACCATCTAAGTCGCCCTTTAAGGCGTGCAGTTGCCAGCCGGGCATATTCATGTCTTGGGGTGATACCGCCATGTTTAGCTGGGTCAATTGTACATTTAATCGGTTTTTATGCTTATGCTGAATGCCAGCTGTTGAACCCGTGGTAAAAAACTTTTCCAGCCCTTTATGATTAAAAGAAACAATCATCAAACCGTCCTGTAAACTGTATCATTATAATTTACACCCATAAGGAAATTTTGTCAAATGAAAACCATCGAACTACACGGCATTTTAGCCAAAAAATTCGGCAGATTTTTTAAATTAGATGTTAAATCGGCAAAAGAAGCCTGCCATGCGATTGCTTGTCAAATCCCTGCTTTTAAAGCATTTATGATGCGTGCTGAGCAAGACGGCATCCGCTTTGCTGTGTTTAACGGTAAAAAACGCAACGAGCGTACCAACATCGGTGAAAATCAGCTTAACGATACCACCACCGCAAGCCATATCCACATCATGCCAAAGGTGGTAGGCTCTGGCGGCAAAGCAATGGGCTGGCTACAAGTGGTGGTTGGGGTAGCACTCATCGCAACGGGTGTGGGTGCAGGACTTGGAGCAGGATTAACCATGTCAGCAGCCATCGCAGCCAACATTGGTATGATTGGGGCAGGTGCTGGATTGCTGCTGGGCGGTGTTGCCACGCTGATGATGCCCACCCCCAAACTTGAACCCGCCAATGAAGATGGTAACAAGCCAAATAACGGCTTTGGTGGTGCGGTAACGACTGTAGCACAAGGCAATCCTGTACCCATTTTGTACGGTGAGCGAGAAGTGGGTGGGTTTATTGCATCAGCCGCCATCTACGCTGAAGATAAGATGATACAAGGGGCAAAGATTTAACGCTTAAAATACGCCCCAAATAGTCAAAATCACACCCTATTGGGGTGTTTTTTTATGGAGCAAATCATGCAAATCCACGGTGCAAAAAAACAAAAAGGCGGCAGCCAAAAACCCAATATTGCCAAAGACACCACCGCTAGCAGTAACATCGCCCAGATACTCTACGGCTTATCCGAAGGCGAAGTGGCAGGCTTGGTAGATGGCGGCAAATCCATCAAATTAGACGGCACGCCCATCATCAATGAGAATGGACAACCCAACTTTGACGGCATTTCTTGGCAGTTTCGCACAGGCACGATTGATCAAGAACACATCAAGGGCTTTTCATCGGTAGAAAATGAACAAAACATCGGTGTGGAGCTTCGCCATGACCGCCCTTATACCAAGTCTTTGACCAATACCCAGCTGTCGGCGGTGGTGATTCGTCTTAGCTGGAATGGATTGCGTGAACAAAAAGCTGATGGCAATATTGTCGGTTATAAGATTGATTATGCCATCGATGTACAGACCGATGGCGGTGCGTGGCAAACTGTACTTAATACCACCATCAATGACAAAGCCAGTCAAGGCTATCAGCGTAGCCACCGCATCGATCTGCCCAAGGCACGCCGCAGCTGGACGGTGCGTGTTCGCCGTATCACGCCCAACCGTGATAGTGAGCTGATTGGCGATGTGATGAATGTCGTTGCCATCACCGAAGTCATCGATGCTAAATTGCGTTATCCTTGCACCGCCCTACTTGCCCTAAAATACGATGCCGAAACCTTTGGCAATATCGCCAAAGTGGCGGTGCGTATGCGTGGCTTGATTATCCAAGTGCCGAACAATTATGACCCTATTACACGCACTTATACAGGGCTTTGGGACGGACGCTTTAAGATGGCATACACCAATAACCCTGCATGGGTGTTTTACGATATTTGCACCGCTCGCCGCTATGGCTTGGGCGAACGCTTGGCAGGAAAAGTGGATAAATGGGCATTGTATCAGCTTGCTCAGTACTGTGATGAGCTGGTCGATGACGGCAAAGGCGGCAAAGAACCACGCTTTACGGTGAATGTCTATATTCAAAAAGCCGATGACGCTTATCGTGTGCTGCAAAACTTAGCATCTGTATTTCGTGCGATGAGCTATTGGGACGGCACGCAGATTGTCGTGGATGCTGATACGCCCAAAGAGAGCGTTTATACCTTTGCTAATGCCAATGTCGTAGGCGGTGCGTTTAGCTATACAGGCACACGGGCAAAAGCTCGCCACAGCATCGCCAAAGTCGCCTATGACGACCCAAACAACGGCTTTAACACCGATTATGTGTGGGTGCGTGATGAATACGCCATCGCCAAATACGGCATCAATATCTTAGAGTTAAACATGATGGGCTGTACATCTGCCGCCCAAGCCCACCGTGCAGGAGTATGGGCGTTAAGCAGTGAGCAGTTAGAGACCGAAACGGTAACATTTGCCACAGGGCTGGACGGCTTTATCCCCAAAGTGGGCGAGATTATCCAAGTGGCGGACAACCACCGTGCAGGTCGCTATCAATCAGGGCGTATTGTGTCTGTGGGTGGCAAAACCATCACGCTAGACAGAACGGCAGGAAAAGTGGGCGATATGCTGACGGTGGGCGATAAGATGGCTAAAATCACCGCCATCAAAGGCACACAAATCACGCTGGATAAGGCAATCGGACAAGCAGGACAAATCTGGGCAATCACAAGTAGCGACCTTGCCCCACGAACCTATCGTGTGATGAGCATCACACAAAATGATGATGCGACCTTTGCCTTTACCGCCTTGCAATACGAAACCGCCAAATTTAGTGCATCGGATAAAGTGGTTCGTACGCCGTCAAAGCCAGTCTCTATCATCAAGGCACACACGCTAGATGCCCCACAAAACATCACGCTGACCGCACACACTCGCACCCATCAAGGACAAGCCATTACCACGCTGTCTATCAACTGGGAGCAGGTGGCAGGTGCGGTGGCGTACATTGTGGAGTGGCGAAAAGACGACAACGCATGGCAATCTCAAAAAATAGCCAGCCAAAGCCTTGATATTGATGGCGTATATGCTGGCAACTATCAAGCACGAGTGCGTGCGGTGGATGCCTTTGATAATGAAAGTCAGCTTGGCGTGAGTGTGGTTACACAAATTCAAGGCAAACAAGGCAAACCGCCAAAACTGTATTTATTTAAAGTACAAGGCGGTCTGTTTAGTATGTACCTTGACTGGATATTTAACCACGGCTCAGAAGACACCAATTATACAGAGATTCAAATAAGCCCTGACGGACAAGCAAACATTGCTACGCTGGCGGTATTTAGTTATCCGACCAACAGCCACACGATTACAGGCTTACAGGGCAACTTGACCCAGTTTTACCGTGCCAGAATTGTAGATAAATTGGGCAATACATCAGATTGGACAGACTGGATAAGTGGCACGACATCATCAGATGCCGCCAAAGTGCTGGACTTAATCAGTGGTCAGATCAGTGAGAGTCATCTAGACCGTGCACTCAGGGAGCCGATTGCTAAGATTGATGCGTTTGATGGCAAGATCAATCTGTTCAACGCCAAAATCCCTAGCATTGAGCAAGCGGTGCAACAAGCCAACGCACGATTGCCCCAGTTAAACCGCAGCATTGATGAGCTCATGCGTGATAAAAATGCCAAAAGTCAAGAAATCGCTAATCTTACCCAAACCGTGGGGTCTCATACCTCATCAATCCGTGAATTGGGGGTAACAACTGGGGATTTAACGCAAAAATATAGACAGCTTAAAACGCAGTCAGATAATGCAACAAGTGAGATTACAACGATTAAGCAGACCCAAGACAATCAAGCGACAAGTGTTGAGCGTCTAACATCACGATTCAACGATGCGATGAATGGCGAAAATCTGCTTAGTGATACTAGCCCAAAAACAACAACCCGTTTTCTGCTAGGCTCTTATCCGATTTCTCGTTCGCTCAAAAACAATCAAAAAGTTGTTGTCAAAGCAACGACAACACCGACCCAAAGAGTGCTTGTGTACAACTCATCAGCAAGCGGTGCAAATCGCATAGGCGAGATTGTAGCAGACGGCACACCGCACGAGTTAGATTGGGTTGTTGGTAATGGCGGTAATAACAGCTTGCACATCTATCGCACGAGCAATCGTGACAGTTCTAGCGTAACATTAGACAATGTCAGCTTGTCTGTTCG
>NZ_JBGTZD010000022.1:0-7733 GCF_041807865.1 Moraxella sp. E33BD
AAAATGACTTTTATCAAAGATAATGTCTTTCAATATTTATCCGTAAAACTACCGGCACTCGGGGCATTCATCATGCTGGTACTCATCCCCGCCCTGCAAGTGGCGGTAGATTATCAGATTATCCCTACGCAATATCATGCGTTCATTACAGGAGCTGTCATGATGTCGCTATCTTGGGTTGGTCGCAAGATTCATCAGCCCAACCTAAAAACCAATAAAGCCCAATTCTTCAAGCAGACTGCAATAAGCAGTACGAAGAATGTATTTTTTGGCATCGCCAAAGAGTTGCTGCACGATGTGGCTTCTCGTGAACTAAAAAAGCTCATCAAAAAATCCAACAACCCATAGCGGACAGATAGGTTAGTCAAGCGTTTTGGCGTACTCAACCAAAGCGGTTTTGATTGCCATTGCCTTTGAGCATCCCTTGCGTGCTACAATGCTCTCAAGGGCTGCTAGGACTTCTGGCTCGGTATGACTGATGACAAGTCCGATGCGTGCCAATGCGTGTGAGCTCAGGCTATCGCTCACCCACGCTCAACCGTGCCATCGTTGGCAGCACCACATCGGCACACTGTTACGGGCTTGCGATTGACTTTACCGCCCCAGCCTTTGGCGACACTCGCAAAGTCGCCCGCTATCTGGTGGCAGAATTAAAGGAGCGTGGCATTAAATTTGACCAGCTAATCCTAGAATTCCCAGATTCGCCAAATTCATGGATTCATTTAGGCTACAAACACCCCAATGGGCGACAGCGTGGGCAAGTCTTGACCGCTGTCAAGCGTGGTGGTCGTACAGTTTATCTGAGTAGGCTTAGGTAGATCACTAAGACCTTCTGGCAGCGCTATGCTTTAGACCAATGAGGTATTCAACCAATTCATGCACATTTGTTGAAGGATTCTTTTGATCAGTTTCATCTGCATCTTTAATAGCAAATTTTGCATTTGAGATAGCATCAGCTTGTTTACTCCGAAGCTTGGAATAAGCTTCGGAATTATTTTTTTGATAAGGCTCATGAAAAGTATTTTGCCAAAGACTATTGGCATTCCTTTCACATACGGCCGAACTCATAGAACCTCGATTTCTCTCAAAATGGCAAATGTACCAATATTCAAAGCTTGGATATGACACCACTCCATAGTATAGAGCAGAATTGGCTTGCTTATTAGCTGTAGAGATTTTTTGAATGGCTTGATTAAACGTACTATGCTCATCACGATCTATAACACAATAAACACGATCGTAGTGAGCCTCAGAGTTGGCGTCCTTATTTGCTTCCATTGTCAATTCGATAGCGCGATCAATAACATGAATTGGCGCAGAACGACTGCCTACATGATCTACCTGCACATTAACACTAGAAAGCTTTTCGGCTTTTATCAATCCCTGAAAATAGAAAGGCTCTGTTTTTTCTCCTTCGCAAACAATTAGCACCTTGTCGTATGCCTCGCGTATCTGAGGTCTACGAATTAGATTTCTATCTTTTTTTCTGCTTTGTCTCGCCATGATGACCCCCTTTTTTCTATAAATTATAAAATTCTTCGATAATTGGAGTGGCGCCATATCTTCCATGTAGGTAAGCTTCTTCAACATCTTCCCGTCCTTTTCTCGGACTAAAGTCAGTCAAAGGATATAGCACTGTGTCGCGATCACTGTTTTTTTCACAAAACCAAATTTGGTCTCTACGTAGCAGATCTTGGCGCAGTACAGAAGTTTCATGCGAAGTAAAAATTAACTGCCCGTTACCAGAATTATTCTTCGAATTGAATAGACGTACCAAATGTTGCACAAGTTTTGGATGCAAGCTGTTATTCAGCTCATCAATGATGATTGTATTTCCCTTTTCCATCACATCCATTAACAGCATAGCAAACTCAAACAATTTCTGCGTACCATCAGACTCTTGCTCCAATTCAAACTCTATCGGCCTTCCCAGGCTATCCTTGTATATAAAGAACACCGCTGCATCTTCTAAGAAACGCTCCACAACCATTTGTCGAAGCTCATCAGGGAAATCTTCTGGGATATTCAACTCATCCGCATGACGCTGTCGAAAATCAATATCAAACACATCAATGCCGGCTTGACGAAGAAATTCAACCAACAACTTTCTCTTGTTGTCGTCATTTCTACAGACATCCTTGGTGAAGTCACTACCAATTCGATTGCTAATAATGATAGGCATCTTAGCAGTCATTGCTTGATAAATTGGTAGTAACTGGGTGCTATTTAAGTGAGTTGCCACAGATAAAAAAAGCTGATTTTCTCTAGTACTCTCCTGCCAATAGCTTTTATTACCCTTAAAGAAGCTGGACGTGTTCCATTTGTAGCTACCAGACTCATCATCATACATGCGATGAAACCAAGCTTGTTCGCGTGATTTTGGATAAACAGATAGCCATTCTTCATAAACCATCTTGCGATCGCAGCTAAAACCATAAATAACTTTAACAGGTTTCTTTTCACCTTCTTTATTTGGTAATTCAACAACCAAAATCAACTCAAAGTTCGTTGGCTCTTTTGCCATTTTTACATCAAAGGCAAATGGATTTAAAGGCAATAAGGCGCCCGGCTTGCTGTCATTGGAATTTGCAACAATGTTCTGCATGCATCGCAATGCCTTGAGCACATTAGACTTCCCTGAAGCATTCGCACCGTAAATTACAGCGGTTTTAAGTAATTCCGGAGCGCTTAGAGCATCAGATGAGAAATAATTGTCAGGCATTTCGGTGGCGCTATTTTTTACAAGCGACAAGGTTTGCTCATCTTTTATAGATCGGAAATTTTCAACAGAGAATTGAATAATCAAAGCATTACATCCTATTTTTAGGCGGAAATATGGCAAATTATGCCAAAAATTACAATAATAATATCATAATACCCAAATTTAGCAATCCCTACACTTAAGTATTTTATTATAAAATTTTATCATCAGCTACAGCAACCAATAACGAGAGTTTGCATTTTTACCACCTTATCTATTAATTTTGCCAACATCAAGGCAAGCCATCATCATAAGATGCCATCAAGATATTCGAGCACCATCTCATCAATCAACTGTTTATCCTCATCAGAGATACCCAGTAGCTCACGCACAGGATAGACGGCGGTGGTGCCACGCTTATCGCCGATGCGTGCGGTGAGTCCGTACTGATGTACTTGGGCGATTTGTGCCATGCGTCCGACATGGCCCACGGCAAAGCCTTCTTTGCTGTGTTCTATCTTCATGTGCTTGGCGTTCTTGATGGTGTTCATCATCTTTTTACGCACCCGTTGCCCCTTGCGTTTACGCTGGGGCTTTTTGGGTGCGTAGCTTGAACCATCGACATTCTGCTGGGCGGTGATACGCTTTTTTTGGTTGTTGCGTAGTTTCTGGGCGAGCGTCTTTTTGAGCTTTAACATTTGCCCATCAGACAGCCCATCAATGATACGCCCCAGATGTTCGGGTAGATAAGACAGTTCAGCCACGAATATCCACCAAAGGCATTTCAAGCATCCATTTTTCTTCCGGCATGCCTGTGGGAAATTCACACAAAACCACATCATTCTTAGCATCGATGAGCTGCACCTTTTGACTGACCGTTGGGCGTGTGTAAGTCGGCTCTGGTGGATAATCAATGACCACCCTGCCGTCCACTTCTTTGACGATGACTCGCTCAGTCAATGGCAGTGTGATGGATAAATCAACTTTGCGATTATCCAAAATATCTGCCACGAATGTGATGCCGTCTTTTGCCTTATCTGTATTCGCCATCAGCTCGCTTTGGTGATCTCGTAGCCATGCGTACAGTGCCACAGCCACCACCGCCATGTCTTCACTAAAATCTGTGATGATGATGTTGAGCGTATAGCGATACTCAAACGATAGCCCATTTGCCAGCGTATTCACCATCCGCCCTTCATCTACATAGATGAGCAGACGGTCAGGGTTTTTGGCAAGTGCGGATATGCTCGATAACAGATGCCTTCTTAATAAATCAGGCTTTTTCACTGATTAACTCCAATCGGCGTAGCTCACGCAAGAACTTGTAGTCATAGCCATGCTTCTTATAAGCCCTGCCATTATAAAGCGTAAATACTTTGTCCCAGTCGCCTGTTTGCAGGGCATCAAGCAAGCCTTTTTTGGTCTTACAAAATCGAACAAAAGCATCAAGATGATGCGACTCGCCTTGTCGCATCAAAGATACAAATTCATCAACAGACGCATACCCCAATACTTGCCAATTCTCACCCATGACCTGAAACATGCCCCAACTTGCTGAACTGTACGCCAAATCTTTATCAATGGTTTTTGCAAAATTAAGTCGCACATATTCTGACGCACCGCCCTTATATCCACCCGTTTTGGTGCTGATGATATTTGGGTGGCGTTGGGCAAGTGTATCCGCTGTATTTTTGCCATATTTGGACTTGAGCAAACGATAAAAAACATGACGCTCAAACAAAATTGCAGGCTGATCAACACCGAAAAATCCTGCACCACGACTTTCTACTTTTGCAAAAGCCTGCACCACATTGACAGGCACACCAAGCTCATTGGCGGCTGTCTCATAGTCTGCCATAGACAACAGATGTATGGACGGTTCGCCATACAATGCCTGCCATGTCTTGATGCCGACCACACCATCTACCGCCAAGCCAGCCGACCGCTGAAATGCCATCACCGCCTTTTCGGTAGCACGCCCAAAATCACCATCAACGGCAAGTTTGGCACCATTTTCGTTCAGTTTGACTTGTAGCCGTTCGACTTGTTCGCCCTTGTTTCCGTATTTAAGTAGCTTCATGTTTTAGCTCCATAGTTGAATGGTTTGTTTGACAGGGTTGGTTGTGATAAGACTAGGCAAGATGACTTTTGTGCCAATGGGCAAGATGACATCTTCTTTGGCAAGGTGCGGATTGACCGCCAATATCTGCTCAACGACCGATTTGCCATAGTAGCGATGGCTGATGGCATCGATGCTGTCGTTTTGTATGCTATAAATAATGCGGTTCATATCAGCTCCACTACGGTTTGATTTCGCCCTTGCATTTGTGCCAACGCCCACATCTTATTGCGGCGGTATTCGTCAATGGTGGCGGACAGCTCTGCCGCTTTATCATTGCCCTTATTCGTTGAGTCATAGTTGCGGTATTTTTCACACACCTTTGCCCCCACGCCGTTGGCAACGGCAGAAAAATACCAAACTTCAAAGGCATTTTTGCCATCGATAAAAACTGTGGATAAGTCGGTAAGCCTGCCAGCTTTCTTGGTCAATGGGTCAAGCAGTCGCATGACATCAAGTGTCTCTTCTAAGATAATCTGATGTAGCCGTGCGTCTGTAACCGAGCCATCAACCCGCACAAAATCACGCACATCAGCGACACTCACCGATGGGAAAAATTCCCCACCGTCAATCTGTGATAAGGCTGTGGATAACTCGCCATTGGCAATCAAACTCATATACTCTCCAAAAAAACAACTTGCAAAATAACCGATGATAGGCTATGATGTGCGTATGGTCTCAAAAGCCTATAAAGCAAACGGTCATCACACCGTTATTGTGATTTTTTTATGCCTACGCATACCTTATTTGATAAGTTATGACCGACGGTGCGATGAATACAATACCCGCAAGGGGAATAAATCCGCCATTTTTTGCTTTATGGTTTTGAGCCGTTGGTCGCCTTACTTTCTCCGTAACACCGATTCAGTGTTACGAGAAATAAGGTAAAATTCAACCTCTCAAAAAAGGTAAAAGCAAATGCAAACTCTCACTTTTCAAAACATTACCCTAACCCCTGCTAAAATTGATAACCAAATTTGGCTTACTTCTGCCGACCTTGCCAAAGCATTAGAATATTCTGATGTTCGTTCGGTTACTAAAATTTATCAACGCAACGCCGATGAATTTACAAGCGGTATGACCGAAGTGGTCAAATTGACCACCACGAATAACAACAGTAATTTACAAACCTCAACCCGCATTTTCTCCCTGCGTGGTTGCCACCTGATCGCCATGTTTTCCCGTACAGATGTTACCAAAGAGTTCCGCCAATGGGTGCTGGACATCTTGGATAAGGAAGTGGGCGAGCCTACCATCTGCACCTGTGAGCCACGCCTATCTGACTGCCAAGCCGCCACACTCCATAAAGCCGTCAAAGCCAAATGTCGCTATGAACGCCGTCATTACCAACGGCTGTATAACGCCCTGTATGATGAGTTTGATGTCAGAAGTTATAAAGCCATCAACCCTGCCGACTATCAGGCGGCGATGGACTTTGTGCGACGGTTCGAGCTTGACCCCATCGCCAGTCTCAATCTGCCAGCCATCCACAGTATCCTTACCGACCAAATCCGCCAAAACCGTGAAGCCAGAAGCGAGATTGATGGTCTGCTTAGTGGATTTCGCCGAATGCTGGAGCATATCGACGACTTACAAAGCCGCCTGCATGTCAGTGAACGCAATGTCGCTGCTCTACAACGGCAACTGTTAGGCTAGGTTCACTACCCCACAGCTTAAAACCCACCCCACGCAGCCCGACTGTGTGGGGCTTTGGTGCTACCACCAGCGAACAGCCGTGATGATGTCTGGCGATTGCCAAGCGATGATAAACAATACAATAACCAGTGCTGTTTTAAATAAGCCGTATTTTTCCATACAATGTTTTGCCAGTTTTACAATAGTTGTGGTACAATATTCCACAGATTAGCTCCTTAGGTTGGTTAAGGGGTTGGTTAGAAAAAGTCCAAAGTTTGCCGCTTTGGGCTTTTTTGCTTGGGTTTATAATCGCTCAATAACCGATACCAGCACAGGCGATAATGGAAACAGTGCCACAACCAATAACACAAAATACACCAACCGTCTAAATAAGGCGGAATTTTCGTATTTTTCAATCATTTCAATCACCCATTTCCCCAAATTTATGTTAAAATTCATTTATGATTTAATCCTTCTGTCGTAAGGGTTAAGTTTAGAAAAAGTCCAAAGTTCGCCGCTTTGGGCTTTTTTGTTTTTGTATGCCTAAAATACACGGGAACGGCTTGCCTTGGATTTGTTTGACCAAGTCGCCAAACCCTTGCAAGCAGACCCGTGTTAGTGCGAGGCACCCTGTTAAGCAGCGGCTAATTTTTTGGCTTGTGCCAAGTCTGACTTGCCGCCACATTTATCATGTAAAGACAGTGCCGCAGACAACGCATTGACTGCCAACTCTGCCCCTTTGCCTATTTCTTTGGTTTGCATCAAATAATGACGACCGATGGCAAGATATAGCTTAGCACGAACTTCATCTGGCATATCACGCTCTGTCTTTGATAGACTGTCGTCATTGAGCAATTCGTGCAATGACTCTAGGGTGTCAATCGCTGCTGATTCATCTTGCTTGAGTCTTTTAATCTCAATCTCAGCAATCTCTTCAACAACAACACAAGCCACGCAACGCTTAAAACTATCAGGCATGATGAGTTCATGTTGTAGTGCGTATCTAGCAATCTTAAGAGCGAAATCATAACGACGCAAATCGATACACCACACCATGATTGTCATCAGCACTTCGTCTTGTACGCCCCCACCTGACGACAACACCCCTTCACAATAAGGGATGTAGTCATCAATAAGTCTGGTCTTCAAATCATTTTTTAGCTCCAAGCCTTGCAGCTGTTTTAGACGGTGCTTATCATTGGCAAGATTGGCAAGCTTTAGCTCATAAGTCGTTGCATGTTGCATTTCGCCATAGACCGCCATTTTTTCGGCGGTTTG
>NZ_JBGTZD010000023.1:0-5570 GCF_041807865.1 Moraxella sp. E33BD
ATAACCCCTAAACCTCACAATCTCATTCCCAGCCCATTCATTGATGATTTCCAGCCGAGCTTGTAGTGGCATGATTTCATTTCGCCAAAACATTTCAGATGCATCACGAATTGAGCCAAAACCGCCAGCGTTGGTTGGTACGATACCCAGTAGTTGTGGTGGAATGCGTAACGCTGACAGCACATCGTCACGGCTGATGTTCTTGATTATGCCGAAGTCATCTTTGGCGGCGATTTCTGACACTGGGATAATTTGAATGCCGTCCTTTTTGCCATTCGGACTATAAAAAAACAAATTGCGGAAATTGCCCGGTCCTTTGCTGTCTTTTAATGCTTGGCGGAGTGCGTCAATGTCATTGGGGTCGTTGGCAGGGTCATTGACATACAAGATAAAGCCTGCGTGCGAGCCGTTATTGTAGTATTTGCGGCGAAATAGTGTCGCTGATTCGTTGAGCCACGCTGACTGCAAGGCGGCATAATATTCAGGCGAGCCATAGATTTCTTGGTTGATGTCGCATTCTTTGATGTGGCAAATTCGGCTGCTAAATCGATGCTCTTGATAGCCTAATTCATCATCATAAAGCATGAAAAATTGTCCATTTTTGCCCGCTCTGGTGTATTTGGCGAGGCTTGGCTGGTAGCGTAACACACCGCCACGCACGCTGCGGATTTCTTCAAGATAGGCATTGCCACACCAGATGAAGTCTAGGGCAATCTGCTCAAAGGCTTTGCGGCCAAGTTTGGCGTGTGGGACGAATAAATTGGCAAGAAAATTGCGTTTAAAGATGATACCGCTTGACAGATAAGGGGTGGATTTATAGGCTTTGGACAAGCCGTGTAAATTCACAGGCGGTTCGTACCAGCGACCGTTGTGCCAGCATTCTACATAGTCAAAAATTTCTCGGTCGTGTATGGCGACAGGCTCGCCAAAGGTAAAGGCGATGGGTTGGTTTGTCATGATGTTTCCTGTTCGTTAAGTTGATTGTTAATGCGATTTTTGGCGACCGAAAAATAATGATCGTCCAGTTCAATGCCAATAAAGTTTCGCCCCGTACCAACGCAAGCCACGCATGTTGATCCACTACCCATAAAGCAGTCTAGAATGGTTGCGTTTGGTCTGGTGCATTTTTCTATTAAGTATTGCAATAATTCAATCGGTTTTTGATTTGGGTGTATTAAACTCCCCCCCCTATGCGATTAAAACGCACAATATCGGTTGGGCGTTTGCCATTAAACCTAAATCCATGATTGCAATAAAAAATAATGCTTTCATATCTTGAGCCAAAGGTTCTTTTTAGGTCTCCCATGCCATGTGCGACCTTATCCCAAATGATGATGTTTTTGGGATTGATGCCGAGGGATTTTAACTCGTCAATAAATATTTGTTGTTTATCCCATCTTGTGAAAATCATGCCACAACCGTCTTTGCTTAATAATCGTGGTAAATGTGCGATAAATTGAGTAAATGGCGTTTCATCATTTAAGATTTTGTCAAATTTCTTGACCTTGTATCTGTGCGACGACTGATAATTGATGCCATACGGTGGATCGGTCAGCACCATATCCACCGAGCCATCTGGAATTTGTTTTAAAATATCCAAGCAGTCGCCTTGATGTAAGTCGATATTCATTAAGAAAACTCCATAAAACTCGTTGTTTGTTCGGTTTTGCCCTCTAAAGGCTCGTTATATAAAGCGTGCATTAACGCCCAAGCTAGATCAGCATGACCGATGTCATCATTACGACTGGCGACAAAGGTCATTTGCCGTTGGCTTGCGGTGAGCGTCTTTTTGATGCTCATTAGGCTATGGGCGATGTCGGTATGTCCTGCGTCAAATTCTAGCCGTCCATTTTTGACCACATCCCATGCTTTTAGCACCAATTGGGTTTTGACTTCTGGCGAATAGTGAAAAGTCGTCAGAGCAGGAAAGAATGACTTGACTAATTGTGCCACGCCCGTTCCCATACCTGTGGTGTCAACACCGATGTAGGTAACATGGTACCTTTGGGTAATGCCTTTGATGATGTTTGCCTGTGCGGCAAAGTCCATACCCTTAAACTGCTGGCGTTCTAGCACACGGAATTTGCCATTTGCCACGGCAGGTGGTGCGACCACCACAAGCCCAGCACTGTCGCCAGTCTCGGCAGGGTCATAGCCCACCCACACAGGTTTATTGGCAAAAGGACGACTGTGTAAGGGGCGAAAATCTTCACGCCACACTTCCCAAGAGTCCACCATACACGGCTGTAATAGATTGAGCGGAAAAATACTCTCGCCGTCATCGACAAATTCGCACATCAAAAGATTGGCAAAGTCTGTTGCTGAATATTCAAATCTAAGCTCATCAATGTCAAACAAATCACAGCCGCCAGCTTGTGCGTCCATAATCGTTACTACTTGCCGCCAGAGTTTGTCATCACAGCGTTTGCCGTCTTTGAGTGCTTTGTGCGATACATCAATATTAAGGTGCTTGTCTTTGGGTTTGCCCTTGTTAAATCGTGAACCTGTCCAAAAGGTGTAGGCTTCGTGTGCCATGGTGGACGGCGTGGAAAAGTAAGTTTTTCGCCATTTTTTGTGCATTGCCATACCTGAGGCGACTTTGTTTAATTCATCAAAGCCATAAACCCAAAAAAATTCATCAAAATAAAAATTGCCATGATGACCCTGTGCAGTGCGGGCGTTCGTGCCAAGGAAGTTGAGACTTGCCCCATTTGACAGCACGATCGGGTCGCCTGACAGCTCCACGCCACAGGCAGAGTGGGCGAACTGCTTGATGTATTCTTTAAAAATATGGGCTTGTGCTTTACTGGCGGATAGGAAAATCTGGTTTCGCCCTGTGGTAACAGCGTCCACCAGAGCTTCACGAGCAAAGTACCAAGTCGCACCGATTTGTCGAGATTTTAGAATCACACGAGTTCGTTCATCGCCTGCTTGATACCAAGTGCGTTGATAATCAAATAGCGACTCTTCAAAGGCAAGCACCAATTTTTCCACCGCTTCGTCATCAAAAGTATTGGCTTTGCGTTTTTTGGCTTTGCCCCGTTCTGATACTTTGGGGTTTAAATCGGCTTCGTTGCCACCGTCTCGGTAGCGTTCTAGTCGCACAAATTCTTTGTAGTTTTTAAACAGTTCGGACAGCTCTTTATAGTCGCCAGAATTTTTCTTTTCTTTCATGACAAGGGTCATTAGCCGTACTTGTAGGGCTTGCTCAACCCTGTTATCGCCCATCACTTTATCCCACTTATCACGAGCCTTCCAGCTGGCAATGGTGTTTTCGTTTTCGCCCAGAGCTTCTGCGATGTCGGCATTACGCCAACCAAGCCAAGATAAAAATTTGGCTTTTAGGCGGTTATCAAAAACAAGTTCAAGATTGGCAATGTCGGTCAAATTACTCATAAAGCAAACAAAATAAAATTTGCCTTATCTTAGCTGTCATTAGCATGTGCGTGGTGGGTGGCTTGTTGTAGATATGGGTTTTACAACATTGGCGGTTTGTTTTATTGGCGGTGGTGGGTTAGTCTTTTGCTGTCTATGATTTTTTTGGAGATTGACACATGAAATGGTTTCGCATTGCCGTATCTGGGCAAACGACCGACGGACGAGAAATCCAGCGAGAATGGATCGAACAAATGGCGGCAAGCTACGATCCTAGCGTCTATGGCGCACGCATCAATGTTGAGCATATGCGTGGCTTTATGCCAGATGGCGACTTTGGCGCTTATGGCGATGTGCTGGCGCTCAAAGCCGAGACTATCACGGTCAATGGCGAAGATAAGCTTGCGCTATTTGCCCAAATCAAGCCAAATGACAAACTCAAAGTCTTAAACGCCAAAAACCAAAAAATCTACACTTCGGTGGAGATTGATACCAACTTTGCCAAAACTGGCAAGGCGTATCTGGTGGGCTTGGCAGTTACCGACAGCCCAGCCAGTCTAGGCACAGAGATGCTGACCTTCTGTGCTAATGCTAAGCAAAATCCCCTTGCTGACCGTAAACAGTCGGAGGGTAATCTGTTCACAGCGGCGGTATTGACGGATTTTGATTTTAGTGAGCCTAAGTCATTGGCTGATAGTATCGTAGAGCGTATCGCTCAGTTTTTCACCGACAAAGACAGCCAAGACAACCCAGACGAGCAAGGCGACTTGGAAGGTCAAGAAGAGATGGTAGATGAAGTTGAAATCGTTGATCTGACCGAATGCTTCGATGAGTTATGTCAACAGTTCAAAGCACAACTAGACGCTAAGTCTGACGAGATCCGCGAGCTAAAACAACAAGTGCAGACGCTAAGCACCCAGATTGACAGCATCGCTGCCATCCCAAGCCGCCCGCCAGCGGTAGGCACCACCAACGCCCATATCGACTGCTAAGGAGCAAATCATGCGTAACGAAACACGAGTATTATTCAGTCAAGCGATGGCGAGCCTAGCTGCCATCAATAAGGTCAATTCGGTTCACGAAAAATTCACAGTTGAGCCATCTGTACAACAGACCTTAGAAACCAAAATTCAAGAATCCAGCGACTTTTTGAGCAAAATTAATACTTATCTGGTGCGTGAAATGAAAGGTCAGGGCATTGGTCTTGGCGTAACCCGTCCGATTGCCAGCCGTACTGACACGCAGGCAAAAGACCGCCAGCCGATTGATCCGACCATGCTGGATTCTCGCCAGTACGAATGCACCAAGACCAATTTTGACACAGCGATTAGCTACGCCAAGCTGGATCAATGGGCGAAATTCCCTGATTTTTATGCCAAATTCCGTGATGTCATCGTCAAGCGACAAGCCCTAGATCGCATCATGATTGGCTTTAATGGCGTTAAAGTCGCCAAAGAGACTGATTTTAGCACCAATCAACTTTTGCAAGATGTCAATATCGGCTGGTTACAGCACCAGCGTACCGAGAACGAGTCTCGCACGCTCAAAGCTGGCAAAGACAGCCAAAAAATCAAAATCGGCAAAACCGAAGAATGCGACTATCACAACCTAGACGCACTGGTGATGAATTTGGTTGATGAGATGATTGACCCATGGCATCAAAATAACCCTGATTTGGTGGTGATTACCAGTCGCAAGATGGTGGCGGATAAATATTTCCCACTGGTCAATAAAGAGCAGCCAAACAGCGAAAGCCTAGCCGCCGACACCATCATCGCCCAAAAACGCATGGGTAATCTGCCTGTTTATGCCGTGCCGTTTTTCCCAGAAGGCACGATTTTGGTAACGACTTTTGACAACTTGTCCATCTATGTCCAAGAAGGGGCACGCCGTCGAACCATCGTAGATAACGCCAAACGAGATCAAATCGAAAACTACGAAAGCTCAAATGAAGGCTACTTTATTGAAGATTTGGGGTTGGCTGCTATGGCAGAAAACATTGAAATTGTCAAAGAGTAAGGAGATGTTATGAACCTTGCTAGGGCACATTTTGAACGCCAAAATGCCAAACAAACCGCCGAAAAAATGGCGGTCTATGGCGAAATGCAACATGCAACGACTTATGAGCTAAAGCTTGCCAATCTTGCCAATGATAAGCACCGTCTAAAACAGCTGCAAGGCTTGGAGCTAAAAAA
>NZ_JBGTZD010000024.1:0-5357 GCF_041807865.1 Moraxella sp. E33BD
ACACTATTTAAAATCCAAACTAAAGAACAACTTGTGTGGATTTTTGCTAATACAAGATAATACAAAAATTATCATTTATCAAGCAAAAATACTCAAAGTTAATTCATTTACACGATGAGCAAATTTGCTAGTAATAAATGAGCCAAGATTGACCCACTTAATGGGTTACTTAGAAAGATTAAACTGAAGAGTTTGATCATGGCTCAGATTGAACGCTGGCGGCAGGCTTAACACATGCAAGTCGAACGATGACGCTCTAGCTTGCTAGAGAAGATTAGTGGCGAACGGGTGAGTAATGCTTAGGAATCTGCCTATTAGTGGGGGATAACGTAGGGAAACTTACGCTAATACCGCATACGTCTTACGAGAGAAAGGGGGCTTTTAGCTCTCGCTAATAGATGAGCCTAAGTCGGATTAGCTAGTTGGTGGGGTAAAGGCCTACCAAGGCGACGATCTGTAGCTGGTCTGAGAGGATGATCAGCCACACTGGGACTGAGACACGGCCCAGACTCCTACGGGAGGCAGCAGTGGGGAATATTGGACAATGGGCGAAAGCCTGATCCAGCCATGCCGCGTGTGTGAAGAAGGCCTTTTGGTTGTAAAGCACTTTAAGTGGGGAGGAAAAGCTAGTTGCTAATACCAGCTAGCCCTGACGTTACCCACAGAATAAGCACCGGCTAACTCTGTGCCAGCAGCCGCGGTAATACAGAGGGTGCAAGCGTTAATCGGAATTACTGGGCGTAAAGCGAGCGTAGGTGGCTGCTTAAGTCAGATGTGAAATCCCCGGGCTTAACCTGGGAACTGCATCTGATACTGGGTGGCTAGAGTAGGTGAGAGGGAAGTAGAATTCCAGGTGTAGCGGTGAAATGCGTAGAGATCTGGAGGAATACCGATGGCGAAGGCAGCTTCCTGGCATCATACTGACACTGAGGTTCGAAAGCGTGGGTAGCAAACAGGATTAGATACCCTGGTAGTCCACGCCGTAAACGATGTCTACCAGTCGTTGGGTCTCTTGAAGACTTAGTGACGCAGTTAACGCAATAAGTAGACCGCCTGGGGAGTACGGCCGCAAGGTTAAAACTCAAATGAATTGACGGGGGCCCGCACAAGCGGTGGAGCATGTGGTTTAATTCGATGCAACGCGAAGAACCTTACCTGGTCTTGACATACAGAGAATTCGCTAGAGATAGCTTAGTGCCTTCGGGAACTCTGATACAGGTGCTGCATGGCTGTCGTCAGCTCGTGTCGTGAGATGTTGGGTTAAGTCCCGCAACGAGCGCAACCCTTTTTCTTAGTTACCAGCGATTTAAGTCGGGAACTCTAAGGATACTGCCAGTGACAAACTGGAGGAAGGCGGGGACGACGTCAAGTCATCATGGCCCTTACGACCAGGGCTACACACGTGCTACAATGGTTGGTACAAAGGGTTGCTACACAGCGATGTGATGCTAATCTCAAAAAGCCAATCGTAGTCCGGATTGGAGTCTGCAACTCGACTCCATGAAGTCGGAATCGCTAGTAATCGCAGATCAGAATGCTGCGGTGAATACGTTCCCGGGCCTTGTACACACCGCCCGTCACACCATGGGAGTTGATCTCACCAGAAGTGGTTAGCCTAACGCAAGAGGGCGATCACCACGGTGGGGTCGATGACTGGGGTGAAGTCGTAACAAGGTAGCCGTAGGGGAACCTGCGGCTGGATCACCTCCTTAACGATATTATCTGATTAGCAAGAATTCACAACAAGTTGTTCTTTAGTAAGATGTTTAAAACGGGTCTATAGCTCAGTTGGTTAGAGCACCGTGTTGATAACGCGGGGGTCATAAGTTCAAGTCTTATTAGACCCACCATATTGGGGTTATAGCTCAGTTGGTAGAGCGCCTGCCTTGCACGCAGGAGGTCAGGAGTTCGACTCTCCTTAACTCCACCATATTTAAACATCAAAAGCATACATAAGCAATTTGATAAGAGATTTCTTATTTATGCTTTAACTTTATGAACTGACGAAGTTCATATCATTATTTAACAACGAAAATATGAGTCTGGGTTAATTATTTAATTCCAACAAATAATTAACCATTCCAATCACACTCCACTTCTTTTATAGAAGGTGATTGGATAAAGTAAAGAGAACTGAATCAAGCGTAAACATAGGTAAATCGTTACACATTACCCATAAGACCCCTTGGGGTTGTATGGTCAAGTAATGAAGTGCACATGGTGGATGCCTTGGCAGTCAGAGGCGATGAAAGACGTGATAGCCTGCGATAAGCGTCGGTGAGGTGGCAATATCCTGTGACCCGGCGATTTCTGAATGGGGAAACCCACCTATCATAAGATAGGTATTCTATTCTTTGGATAGAAGGCAAACCGGGAGAAGTGAAACATCTCAGTACCCCGAGGAAAAGACATCAATTGAGATTCCCCAAGTAGCGGCGAGCGAACGGGGAGGAGCCGATCAAATTTACAGTAGCAAAATGGCGTGGGAAAGCCAACCATAGTAGGTGATAGTCCTGTATGCGAAACTGTTTATGAGACATATTAAGTAGGGCGAGACACGTGAAATCTTGTCTGAAGATGGGGGGACCATCCTCCAAGGCTAAATACTCCTGACTGACCGATAGTGAACCAGTACCGTGAGGGAAAGGCGAAAAGAACCCCTGTTAGGGGAGTGAAATAGAACCTGAAACCGTGTGCATACAAGCAGTCGGAGCGGACTTGTTCCGTGACGGCGTACCTTTTGTATAATGGGTCAGCGACTTATATTCTGTAGCAAGGTTAACCGTTTAGGGGAGCCGTAGGGAAACCGAGTCTTAATAGGGCGTCTTAGTTGCAGGGTATAGACCCGAAACCGAGTGATCTATCCATGAGCAGGTTGAAAGTGCCGTAACAGGCACCGGAGGACCGAACCCACTGTCGTTGAAAAGCCAGGGGATGACTTGTGGATAGGGGTGAAAGGCTAATCAAACTCGGTGATAGCTGGTTCTCCCCGAAAGCTATTTAGGTAGCGCCTCGGACGAATACCATTGGGGGTAGAGCACTGTTTCGGCTAGGGGGTCACACCGACTTACCAAACCGATGCAAACTCCGAATACCGATGAGTACTATCCGGGAGACAGACGGCGGGTGCTAACGTCCGTCGTCAAGAGGGAAACAACCCAGACCGCCAGCTAAGGCCCCAAATTCCTAGTTAAGTGGGAAACGATGTGGGAAGGCACAGACAGCTAGGATGTTGGCTTAGAAGCAGCCATCATTTAAAGAAAGCGTAATAGCTCACTAGTCGAGTCGGCCTGCGCGGAAGATGTAACGGGGCTCAAACTAGGAGCCGAAGCTGCGGATTTAATTGTTTCAATTAAGTGGTAGGGGAGCGTTGTGTAAGCCTGTGAAGGTGTATCGTAAGGTATGCTGGAGGTATCACAAGAGCGAATGCTGACGTGAGTAACGACAATGCGAGTGAAAAGCTCGCACGCCGGAAGACCAAGGGTTCCAGTCCAACGTTAATCGGGGCTGGGTGAGTCGACCCCTAAGGCGAGGCCGAAAGGCGTAGTCGATGGGAAATTGGTTAATATTCCAATACTTGTTTATGATGCGATGGAGGGACGGAGAAGGTTATGTCAGCCTGGCGTTGGTTGTCCAGGTGGAAGGATGTAGGTAGGTTTAGTAGGCAAATCCGCTAGACTATTACTGAGATCTGATAGCAAGCCAGTTTACTGGCGAAGTGGCAAATACCATGCTTCCAGGAAAAGCTTCTAAGCGATAGTCATAAACAAATCGTACCCGAAACCGACACAGGTGGTCAGGTAGAGAATACCAAGGCGCTTGAGAGAACTCTGCTGAAGGAACTAGGCAAAATGGTACCGTAACTTCGGGAGAAGGTACGCTGCCGATGGTGATAAGACTTGCTCTTTGAGCTGTTGGCAGTCGCAGATACCAGGCTGCTGCAACTGTTTATTAAAAACACAGCACTCTGCAAACACGAAAGTGGACGTATAGGGTGTGATGCCTGCCCGGTGCTGGAAGGTTAATTGATGGGGTTAGCGTAAGCGAAGCTCTTGATCGAAGCCCCAGTAAACGGCGGCCGTAACTATAACGGTCCTAAGGTAGCGAAATTCCTTGTCGGGTAAGTTCCGACCTGCACGAATGGCATAATGATGGCAGCGCTGTCTCCAGCAGAGACTCAGTGAAATCGAAATCGCAGTGAAGATGCTGTGTACCCGCGGCTAGACGGAAAGACCCCGTGAACCTTTACTACAGCTTTACATTGAACTTTGACCTAACTTGTGTAGGATAGGTGGGAGGCTTTGAAGTGGTGACGCCAGTTGCCATGGAGCCAACCTTGAAATACCACCCTGGTTATGTTGGGGTTCTAACTTAGATATAACAGTATCGAGGACAATGTATGGTGGGTAGTTTGACTGGGGCGGTCTCCTCCTAAAGAGTAACGGAGGAGTACGAAGGTGCGCTCAGAACGGTCGGAAATCGTTCAAAGAGTATAAAGGCAAAAGCGCGCTTAACTGCGAGACCCACAAGTCGAGCAGGTACGAAAGTAGGTCTTAGTGATCCGGTGGTTCTGTATGGAAGGGCCATCGCTCAACGGATAAAAGGTACTCTGGGGATAACAGGCTGATACCGCCCAAGAGTTCATATCGACGGCGGTGTTTGGCACCTCGATGTCGGCTCATCTCATCCTGGGGCTGAAGCAGGTCCCAAGGGTATGGCTGTTCGCCATTTAAAGAGGTACGCGAGCTGGGTTTAGAACGTCGTGAGACAGTTCGGTCCCTATCTACCGTGGGCGTTGGAAATTTGAGAGGATCTGCTCCTAGTACGAGAGGACCAGAGTGGACGAACCTCTGGTGTTCCGGTTGTTTCGCCAGAAGCATTGCCGGGTAGCTACGTTCGGATGGGATAACCGCTGAAAGCATCTAAGCGGGAAGCCCACCTCAAGATAAGATTTCCCTAAAGAGCCGTTGTAGACTACGACGTTGATAGGTTGGGTGTGGAAGCATGGTGACATGTGTAGCTAACCAATACTAATTGCTCGTTTGGCTTGACCATACAACACCCAAGTGGTTTAAAACCATTTCATGTGTTGTATAAGTAAGTGTAAAGATTTTACCTAACAAGCTTGAATCAATCTTGAATAAAAATAAAAAAACAGACTCATACAGCGTTGTTAATCCTTTTACGCTGACGACAATAGCAAGATGGAACCACCTGATCCCTTCCCGAACTCAGAAGTGAAACGTCTTAGCACCGATGGTAGTGTGGTTCGCCCATGTGAGAGTAGGTCATCGTCAGCATCTTATTTCAAACCCCTCACATTGGAAGATGTGGGGGGTTTATGTTTGGGGGGGTTG
>NZ_JBGTZD010000025.1:0-4919 GCF_041807865.1 Moraxella sp. E33BD
CTGACAATGCACTGTCAGCTTGTGTGAGTGTGCGTTCAAGCGTACTAAGATTTGCAGCTGCTGTTCTATCAGCCTGCTTATAAGCTGTGTCAATCTGAGAGATACGCTCTGATAGTGAGCGTTCTTTTGTTGACAACGACTGCTCAAGCTGTTGAACTTTTGCGTTCGCTGTTCTATCAGCAGACTTGTACGCTGTGTCAATCTGAGAGATACGCTCTGATAGTGAGCGTTCTGTGTCAGTTATTGTTTGACTTTGCGTTTCGATCTTAGCTGAGACATCAAGCAAAGCACCATCACGAACAGACAAGCTGACATTGTCTAATGTTACGCTAGAACTGTCACGATTGCTCGTGCGATAGATGTGCAAGCTGTTATTACCGCCATTACCAACAACCCAATCTAACTCGTGCGGTGTGCCGTCCGCCATAATCTCACCAATGCGATTTACCCCCCTTGGCGATGAATTATAGACAAGCACACGCTGGGGTGGGGCTGTTGTCGCTTTAACGATGACCTTTTGCCCCTCCGTCAATGTGCGACCAATCGGATAAGCACCGATTAAAAACTCGGTGGTCGTTTTTGCTTGGGTATCGCTTAGCAAGTTGGGCGAGTTCATCAGATTATCAAAGCGTGAAGTTAGCCTATCAATACTGCTTGCCGTCCCATTTTGGGTTTGTCTGATTGCGATAATTTCGCTGTTGGCGGTATCGCTTGCCGTCTTTAATTGGCTATATTTTTGACTTAAATCCCCAGTTGTTACCCCCAATTCACGGATTGATGAGGTATGAGACCCCACGGTTTGGGTAAGATTAGCGATTTCTGTCGTTTTGGCGTTTTTATCCGCTTGTAAAGCAGTAATATCACGGATAGCACCGCTGATACGGTTACGCTCGGTGGTGATGTTGCTAATGGCGGTTTGCAGGGTGCTTTTGGCGGTGGCAAGCTCATTTTGCAGGGTAGTTGTTTTGCCGTTTAGCGTGGCGATTTGAGTGTTTAAGGTGGGTAATTGAGCATTAACGCCATTTACCGCACTTTCAAGTGTACCAATTTTGGCAATGGGTGTGCGTAAGGTTTGGTCAAGATGACTGCCATTAATCTGACCGCTGATAAGCTCAAGCACCTTGCCAGCATCTGCACTTGTCGTGCCAGATACCCATGCTGTCCAATCGCTTGTATTACCCAGCTTATCCACAATCCGCCCACGGTAAAACTGGGTCAGATTGCCCTGCAAGCCTGTGAGCTCAAACTTGTTTGTTGGGTAAGCAAATGTGCCAAGGGTTGTGATGTTTGTGCGACCGTCAGGGCTGACCTCAATTTCAGTAAAATTAGTGTCGTCTGACTTCGCCCCAAAGCCCCAAGCCAAGTTCATGCCAAATAGCAAACCAATTGCACGGATAAACGCAAGGCGGTTTGGTTTGCCGACTTTGCCCTGTATCTGTGTCAGATTAGAATGAGTGGCTAGGCTTGCCTGTCCAAATGCAGAAATAGCCGTTACTCGGGCTTCGTATTGCCCTGCATAGACTCCAGCGATTTCAATGCTGTTTGTGCCTGTTGGCGGCAGGCTTTGCCAGTTGCCGTTGTCTTTTCGCCATTCCACTTGATATTTGACTGCACCTGCTACTTGCTCCCAACCGATGACAAGGGTGGTCATGCTCACGCCTTGATTGACCGTGTGATAGCTTGACAGATTGACCGACTTTGTGGGGGCTTGTACCGTGGGGTTAATCACACTAATCGGACGCTCGTCAATATACGCCCCTGTATCAATGGCATCATATTTGGCAGGGTTATACTGCACGGCAGTGATGGTAAAAGTGTGGTTATCGTCAGCCGTTACCGACAGCACACGAAATTTCATCGTGGCAAGGTCTTGACTATCTAGCACCCAGACATTTTCCACACTGATGTTGCCAAATGCTTTTGTTACCGTGATTTTGTCGCCACTGACCGAGCGGATTTGCCGTCTTTGGCTTGTGCCATCATCGCCATTGATGACCAGCGTATCACCTGCTTTGGCAGTAATGGGGCGGTCTAGGGTAATCACGGTTTTGGTTTTGTTAATCGCAAGCACACGACCGCCTGTGGCACGCCCTGCAAACAACTCATCACTAATCTCAATCACTTTTGCAGGGGCTGGAATATAGCCGTCCAAGCCGACTTTGAAAGTTACCATGCGAGTTTCAAGCTGTTCAGACTTCAACGCCCAAATGCCTGCTCGCTGGGCTTGCCCACGAGAAGTACAGCCCCACGCAGCGATGTCCGCCACACGCACGCCAAACTTGGCAATCGCTGCTTCATCTCTGACATATTCGTATTCGGTCTTAAAATGATTGGCAGGATTATCCCACGCCACCTTTGCCACGGTGCGGCGGTCACGAGAGCGTGTGCCTGTATATTCAAACACGCCATCGATGACATTGGCACGGCTGAATGAATAAATGCTGTCTTGGGGAATATCCGCATCCAGCACAATGCTATTACCATCCCAGTAGGAAATTGCCCGAAATACGCCTGCAAGCCTTGATAACAGCTCAAACGCACCGTCTGCCGACTGGATATAGACATTGACGGCAAATCTTGGCTCTTGTCCGCCCATGCCATCATCAACCATCTCATCGCAGTATTGGGCGAGACGATACAAGCTCCATTTATCAATCATGCTTTGGGTTAAGCGACCACCCAGCCCATAGCGTTCGGCGGTGCATAGGTCATAATAGACCCACGCTGGATTGTTGCTGTACGCCATTTTAAACTGTCCGTCCCACATACCTGTATAGGTGCGAGCCACAGGGTCGTAGTTTGTTGGTACTTTGATGATGAGACCACGACAACGAGCCGACATTTTGGCGACATTGCTAAAACTCTCGGCATCGTATCTTAGCCCCAAAAGAGCGGTGTTAGGATAACGAAGTTTTAAGTCAATCAATTCACTGATGGCAGCGATGTACATTTTATCTGAGATAAATTCAGAAGTGCTGTTCGGTGTGATACGGCGAACACGCACCTGCCAGCCTGTTTGTGCTTTTGGTAGGTCAATACGGTGGCTACGCTCGTAAGCGTCCGATGTTTTGGCATTGATAGATGTATTTAGGACTTCTGCCCAACCACCGTTGTCGGTTTTGACATCGATCGCATAATCAATCTTTACGCCTGACACATTGCCATTTTCACGGTTTTGCGACCGCAGAGCTCCCCATTTTAGACGCACACGCAGAGCATCAAGGTCAAGATTATTAAAGGCTTTAACAAAGGGTGTGCCGTGTTTTAGCTCGACACCCACCGCCGTTTCGCTTGACACATCAGGAAAGCCGTCAATGTACTCTTGGTCGTTGGTGCCACTTCTAAAATCCACTTTAACATTGGGAAAGTTAAACTCGCCATTGTCATTCTGTAAGGGTGTATCTTCCAAGTACACAGATTTATAGCCATTCGCCAGCCCTGCAATCTCGCCTTCGCCCAAGCCATACATGATACTGACAAAAGCTTTGGACTGAGCAGAGTCGGGGGCAATAACAGGCTGTCTTTGTTTGCCACTGCCTTTTTTAGCACCGTGAATGTTCATTTTTTATCCTTGTTATCTGTCAAAGTGTATCAAATTGGGTTGTGCTGTTGGTTACATCATGTCTTCTGGTAGCTGGCTGGCTGACAGGATAAATCCGCCGATTTCTCGTTCGCCGTAAAGAATGGGAACTGGGTTGCCTTGGGCGACCGTAGTTACCGCACCGCCAAAGCCTTTGTTTGCCTTATTACCATCTTGGTTATTATCCTGCGTATCTACCTTCGGCATGAGCATCTGAGAAATACCACCCACCATCATGCCAATACCAGCACCGATGAGTGCCGTCCCCACAGGGGCAAACCCCATGCCTGTCGCCACGACACCAGCGACCACCATGACCGCTCCAAGGACGGTTTCAAGCAAACCTGCTTTTTTTGAGCCTTCCACCACTGGCACGACACGAATCACTTTGGCGGTGTGGCTCATCTCAAGTTCGCTCTCGCCCACATTGTGCTTATCATGAAACACGGCAAAGCGTAGCCCTTGCCTATGGGCATTCATCATAAATTCTTCAAAACCTGCCAGTTGCACGCACAAAGCACGCATGGCTTCCTTTGTACTGCCCACTGCCAAGTTAAAAGATTTGCCGAATTTTTTGGCTAAGATGCCGTGTAAGATGATGGTTTTCATGGCTGATTTTTCCCCAATAAAAAACCGCCCATGATGACATCATAAGCGGTTAAAAATGTTTTATTTTTGGATAACAAAAAAGTCAGATAATCACAACAATTTTATAATAAATTGCAATAATTACTTGACTTTTAATGTAGTATTTACTATAATATAACACATCAAGCAAGGGTTGCTTGATTGGTAAGATGGTAGCCATCGTTACCATCATAACAAGGAGTAAAACGATGAAAACGACCCTTGAAATCCTCGTAATCATCGCTCTGCTGTTGCTAAGCTATCCAGCTTACTAACAGTAAAAGCCTAAAGCGAGTACCAGTCGCCAAGGCAGGTTAGGTGGAAACGCCTAGCCACTCCTTACCTATTATCATAAGATAATTTAAAACAAAGGTCAAGCATCATGCCTAAAATTGTCAAAACTCCAAAAACCAAAGCTCAAATTCAAGCTGACTCTGATGCCAAACGTGGCGTAAAGGTGGCAAGCTATAAGTTTCCCATCGAATTTATTGACGAGCTGACCGTTTTATCTGAAAAAAAAGGACTTTCACGCTCTGCCATTATCATGCAAGCTGTCAAAGCGTGGGGGCAGACGACATAAGTGAATGATGACGCACGACAAGCCCAACCCTATCCGCCCACCCCTTGCCATAAATCTCACGCACGCTTTGCCGTCCGTAGGGGTGGTGCAGGATTAGAGTGTTGCCCACGCAAGGCGGTGTAACTTCGCTTT
>NZ_JBGTZD010000026.1:0-4659 GCF_041807865.1 Moraxella sp. E33BD
AAAATGACTTTTATCAAAGATAATGTCTTTCAATATTTATCCGTAAAACTACCGGCACTCGGGGCATTCATCATGCTGGTACTCATCCCCGCCCTGCAAGTGGCGGTAGATTATCAGATTATCCCCACCAAGTACCACGCCTTTATCACAGGTGGGGTAATGCTGGTCTTAACCATGCTGGGGCGTAAGATTTATCAACCAAGCCTACATACGCAAAGCGATGACGCACCATCAGTCAAAGAAACGGCGAAACAGGCGGTCAAGACAGCCGCCCACGATGCTGCCTATCGTGAGCTACACCGCCAAATGCTTAAAAAATCCAAACGCAGATAAGGAGATAATATGCAACTCACCAAAAACTTTACCCTAGCCGAGCTGACACGCTCAGACACTGCCACACGACTTAGGCTCAACAACACCCCAGACGAGCGAGCCACGACCAACCTACGCCAGTCAGCTCGTGGGCTATGGCAGCCCGTCCGAGACATCTTGGGCGTGCCAATGCGTGTGAGCTCAGGCTATCGCTCACCCACGCTCAACCGTGCCATCGTTGGCAGCACCACATCGGCACACTGTTACGGGCTTGCGATTGACTTTACCGCCCCAGCCTTTGGCGACACTCGCAAAGTCGCCCGCTATCTGGTGGCAGAATTAAAGGAGCGTGGCATTAAATTTGACCAGCTAATCCTAGAATTCCCAGATTCGCCAAATTCATGGATTCATTTAGGCTACAAACACCCCAATGGGCGACAGCGTGGGCAAGTCTTGACCGCTGTCAAGCGTGGTGGTCGTACGGTGTATTTGAGTGGGCTTAGGTAATGGGAAATAAAAAACCACCGCTTGGTGGTTTTTTTATGCGTCTTTAAATGAGATTTTCTATATAATCAAGCACCGCCTCATCAATCATCTGCTTATCCTCGTCCGAGATACCCAAAAGCTGTCGCACAGGATAGGCGGCTGATGCACCAGTTTTGGCATTCACACGAGCCGTCAAGCCATATTGATGGACTTCGGCGACTTGTGCCATGCGTCCGACATAGCCCACGGTGAAGCCCTCGTCCATCTGCTCGGTTTTCATGTGGGCGGCGTTTTTGATGGTATTCATCATCTTGGCACGCACACGCTTTTTTTGCCCACGGCGTTTTTGCGGTTTTCTTGGCGTGTAGGCAGAGCCGTCCACATTCTTTTGGGCGGTGATACGCTTTTTTTGGTTGTTGCGTACTTTTTGGGCGAGCGTCTTTTTGAGCTTTAACATTTGCCCATCAGACAACCCATCAATGATACGCTCCAGATGCTCGGGCAGATAGGATAACTCGCTCATCTACTGATGTCCACCAGTGGCATTGTCAGCAGCCATTTTTCTTCTGGCATACCAGTCGGGAACTCTCCTAGCACCACCCCATCATTGGCATCGATGAGCTGTACTGTCTTTGCCATCTCTGGGCGTGTGTAAGTAGGCTCTGGTGGGTAGCTGATGACCGCCTTGCCGTCCGTTTCTTTGACGATGACTCGTTCGGTGAGTGGTAGCGTGATGGATAGGTCAACCTTGCGATTATCCAAAATATCCGCCACGAATTTTACGCCATCTTTTGCCTTATCAAGATTTGCCATCAGCTCTGACTGATGTTCTCGTAGCCATGCGTAGAGTGCCACCGCCACCGCTGCCATGTCCTCGCTAAAGTCAGTAATGATGACATTGAGCGTGTAGCGATATTCAAACGATAAGCCGTTTGCAAGCGTATTGACCATCCGCCCTTCATCCACAAAAATCAGCAAGCGGTCAGGGTTTTTGGCAAGCTCTGGTAGGCTTGCCAGTAGATGGGTTCGAAGTTGATTGGGTTTTTTCATACAAATAAGCCTTGTTATTTATCGTTTATCAATATATAATAAATAAAACCGCAAAGGATAAATCATGGCAATCGTCAGCTTTAAGTGCAAAGACACGCAACTCTTATTTGAGACAGGCAACACACGAGTTTTTAGCAATTTTAAATCCGTTGCCGAACGCAAATTAAGAATGCTTAGCCAAGCCGTTTCATTGCAAGATTTACGCTCACCACCTGCCAATCATCTTGAAAAACTGGTGGGCGACCGAGAAGGTCAATATAGCATTCGCATTAACGACCAGTTCCGCATCTGCTTCATCTGGGGCGATGATGGCGTATCCGATGTTGAGATTGTGGACTACCACTAAACCTAAGGAGTATAACAATGATGTCCGACGGCATGAGACCCATTCACCCCGGTGAAATTCTGCGTGAAGAATATCTAATACCGCTCAATATGTCTGCCAATGCCCTAGCCAAGGCAATCGGTGTTACACCCGCACGCATTAATGACATTGTGCGTGAGCGGCGTGGTGTCAGTGCTGACACCGCCTTGCGATTGGCGACCTATTTTGGCTCTACTGCTCAGTTTTGGTTAAATCTGCAACAGTCCTATGACCTAAAAATCGCCGAGCAAACCGCCCAGCTAGACGATATTACGCCCTATGATTTTGGGCAGTTTAGCTATGCTTAACCAAGGCTTAGTCCATCGAGTCGGCGTAACTCTGCCAAAAACTTATAATCATAGCCCAGCTTTTGGTAGTCTTTGCCGTTGTATAGGGTAAATACCTTATCCCAGTCGCCTTTTTAAAGGGCGTCTAGTAGCCCTTTTTTGGTTTTGATGAATCGCACAAAGGCATCGAGCTGGTGGCTCTCGCTTGTCTGCATTTGCATCACAAAGTCATCGATGGATTCATAACCCAATGCCTGCCAGTTCTCGCCCATGATTTGGAACATATCCCAGCTTGCCGAGCTGCATGCACAGGCTTCATCGATGGTCTTGGCAAAATTCAGCCGTACATATTCAGACGCACCGCCTTGATAGCCGCCTGTCTTTGGACTTACAATGCTAGGGTGTGATTTGGCGTATTTGTCCGCATACCCCTTGCCGTGCTTGGCTTTTAGCAGGCGATAAAACACATGGCGTTCAAAGAGCATGGCAGGACGACGCCCATCAATAAAGCCTGCCCCACGGCTCTCAACACGGGCAAAGGCACGCACGACATTGACCGCCACGCCAAGCTCTGCCGCTGCCTTTTCGTAGTCGTCCATGCTGATGAGCTGGGCGGTCTTTTCACGATGTAGCACCTGCCAAGTCTTGATACCGACGACGCCATCAATCATCAAGCCTGACTTTCTTTGAAAATCAATCACCGCTTTTTCGGTGGCATCGCCAAAGTCGCCATCAACGGCAAGTTTTACCCCATGTTCGTTAAGTTTTGCTTGTAATCTTGCGACGATGTCGCCTTTATGACCGTATTTGATGGATTTCATGATGTCTCCTTAGTCCCACAGTTGGACTGTTTGTTTTGGCTTGGATGATTGGATAATCTTAGGCACCACCACCAGCGTGCCGATGGGCAGTATCACTTCATCGGTCAGATGTGGATTGGCGGCAAGTAGCGATTCGACCACCGATTTTCCATAGTAGCGATAGCTGATGCTATCTAGGCTGTCGCCTTGGATACTCTTAATTGTGCGGTTCATATCAGCTCCACTACGGTTTGATTTCGCCCTTGCATTTGTGCCAACGCCCACATCTTATTACGGCGGTATTCGTCAATCGTTGCCGACAGCTCCATCGCCTTTTCAGAGCCTTTGTTGGTGCTGTCGTAATTGCGGTATTTTTCGCACACTTTTGCCCCCACGCCGTTGGCAATGGCAGAAAAATACCAAACTTCAAAGGCATTTTTGCCATCGATAAAAACTGTGGATAAGTCGGTCAATCGCTCTGCTTTTGCCATAAGTAGCGTAAGCAAACGCTGAACATCGAGCACCTCTTCTAGGACAAGCTGATGTAAGCGAACATCAGTTACCGAGCCGTCCACACGAACAAAATCTCGCACATCCGCCACGCTAATTAGCGGAAAAAACTCGCCGCCACCGATGTCTGACAAGGCTGTGGATAAGTCGCCATTGGCAATGAAACTCATACTAATTCTCCAATAAAAAACACGGGAACGGCTGACGGCATGGTTGCAAGACAAATCAGCAATCAAGACATCAGCAGACCCGTGTAGGTGCGAGGCACGCTTTAAGCGGTGGCAAGTTTTTTGGCAGATGCCAAATCTGCTTTACCACCGCATTTATCATGTAAAGACAATGCAACTGACAACGCATCAACCGCCAACTCTGCCCCTTGCCCCGTCTGCTTGGCACACGCCAGATAATGCCGACCGATGACCAGATACAGCTTGGCACGCACTTCATCCGGCATATCACGAGCGGTGGCAGGTAGGCTTTCATCGCTAAGCAAATCATGCAAGGCGTGCAATGCGTCCGTGTCAATCGGCTCGTTTTGTTTTTGGCGTTTTAGCTCGTTTTCAGCAAGCTCTTCGGTCAAGATACGCGCCACCGTGCGTTTGAACGCATCAGGCATCACCAAAGCCAGCATCGTCATTACGACTTCATCTTGCACCCCAGCGTTGGCGGACAGCACACCGTCCACATAGGGCAGATGATGTTCGATGAGTTTGGCTTTTAGCTCGTTTTTTAGCTCCAAGCCTTGCAGCTGTTTTAGACGGTGCTTATCATTGGCAAGATTGGCAAGCTTTAGCTCATAAGTCGTTGCATGTTGCATTTCGCCATAGACCGCCATTTTTTCGGCGGTTTG
>NZ_JBGTZD010000027.1:0-3814 GCF_041807865.1 Moraxella sp. E33BD
AAAAACACCACCCATTAGGGTGGCATCTTTTTAAACAATTCTACCAAAAACTACTGCTCAACATAAATCTGCACCTCAACACGGCGATTGGGTTGTAGACAACGGATTTGTTGTTTTTTGGTGCCATTGATAGAGCAGTCTTTTATTGGCATATACTCACCTGCACCTGTGGTATTTAGTATATCTGATGCAATACCTTTTGATAACAGATAGGTAGCAACCGTATCAGCACGACTTTTTGATAAAGCCAGATTATACTCTTTTGAACCTAGTCTGTCAGTATGACCGATGATATGGGCTTTTACTTTACCTTGGCTTTGATAGTCTTTTAGCTTATCTGCAAGCTCATCAAGTTTGGTCAGACCACCTGGTAACATATCTTTTATACCTGATTTATCAAAAGCAAATAAAGCATCTGCTTGCAAGGCAAAAGTTTCTGTTGGTGTCGCAGGCGAAGATGGCATCTGCTGAACGATGTCTTGAATCACTGCTTGAGTGTGTAGCAAACCTGCTTGTTTTACTTTCTCTTCACACTCAGGTGCAGACCAGTACATGGCATTGATGGCTTTGTTTTTATCAAAACGAATTTGGAATTGACATTGTCTGTAATCACCTACTTGATCACGATAATTAAAGATGTAATTCCATTCATAAACACCATACAAGCCTTCATGATAATGCGGATAGCCAATCAAATGATACAGTTGGTCTTTACTCATGCCATGTTCAATCTGAGCAATGTTACTCCAATTAGCCCGTGAGCCTTTATAGTTATTTGATGAAACAACAGCATCATCAATCTTTGGAAACTCAACCTCTGTGTCTGTTTCAACTTCCAAAGCAGAAGTTGAAACACAACCAGTCAGCGTCATCGCCATCAACATCACACCAAACAATGCGGTATGTTTTTTATTCATATCATGTTTTCCTAAGATAAAAGTTATCGCAATGGGTGGGTTACCAGGTAAAGCCTACGCCCACACCATAGCCAAGGTTCTTCTCGGTGTCAACATTTAAGTTTGACTTCAATGCCATGCGTCCATTGTCACTCAAGCGAGAATAACCAATGGCGATTGCTTTCTTATCACGGAAGCCGCCCAATGCTGCCGATACCATAGATTTGCCTGGCATCATGACTTGTGGTAGGGACGCTGCAGCGTTATTACCGGCAATACCTGCTTGTAGCTGACTTTCAATTTTACCGATGTGGTTATAAACATTCATCAGCTGACCACCATTGACGATATCTTTACTGTCTGGTGCGATATGACCATCAGCCACATTGGTAATGCGTGCTGCACTGCCATCGTTCTGCTGAATTCTGATGGTATCATCACCTTCATGAACAATCTGTGGTCCTGTAGTAGCATCACCTAAGGTGATACCCTCTTTAAAGGTCGCTTGTTTTTCAACCGTCAAGGATTGATTCACAACAGTCTTTTGAAGCGTTGTATCACCATTTGCTGTTAACTTCTCAACAGTTGTATCACCCTTAACTATCAAGGTTTTATCAATCGTTGTGTTACCAGTCACATTCAGCGTACCATTAACAGCAGTATTTTTCAGCTTGGTTTCGCCATTGGTTACTGTCAAGCCATTATTTACCTCAACTGTATNCAGTATTTTTCAGCTTGGTTTCGCCATTGGTTACTGTCAAGCCATTATTTACCTCAACTGTATCTTTAAAGGTTGCTTTCTCTTTAACAGTCAATGATTTTTCAAGCGTTGTATCACCATTTGCTGTTAACTTCTCAACAGTTGTATCACCCTTAACTATCAAGGTTTTATCAATCGTTGTGTTACCAGTCACATTCAGCGTACCATTAACAGCAGTATTTTTCAGCTTGGTTTCGCCATTGGTTACTGTCAAGCCATTATTTACCTCAACTGTATCTTTAAAGGTCGCTTGTTTTTCAACCGTTAGGGTTTGATTCACAACAGTCTTTTGAAGCGTTGTATCGCCATTTGCAGTGAAATCAGTAACGGTTGTCTTTTGAAGCGTCGTATCACCTTTAACATTTAAGCCACCAGCTTCAACAGTCAGACCATTGCCGGCAGTAATACGACCAGTGGTTTCAATATTGCTTAAACCGCTAATATTCTTAGCAAGTTTTACAACCAACTTGCCATCACCATCTTTCATCACTCCGATATTATTATCAGACAGCTTGGTTGCATCCGTTAAGCCACCGGCAATGGTTAGCGTCTCACCTAATTTACGATGGACTTCTTGATTGTCATCACCAACGAACTTCAGGCCTTTATTTGCCTGTGCATCCAGCTGGCCCTTATTGACTGCATCGTTAGGGTCAACACCATCAGCAACGCCACCAACTTTCGCTCCTTCTGCCGTATTTTCAATACTAAATGTATTGGTTTTACCAGCATTGGTTGCGGTCATTTCAAGCTTATTGTTTTGTAGGTTTAATTGGTTTTTTGGTCCAATGAGTGAGATGCCTTTTGCATTAAACTCGCCCCCGTTACCATCTTTATCGATAACATTCACACCATCGCCACTAAGACTGCTTTCACCGTCTTTGCCGATAACTGATAAACCACCTTCTTTAAGACTGCTTTCACCATCTTTACCGATAACTGATAAACCGCCTTCTTCAAGACTACTGCTGCCGTTTTTACCCGCAACTGACAAACCGGTTTCTTCAAGACTGCTACTACCATCTTTGCCGATGACCGATAAACCACCTTCTTTAAGACTGCTTTCACCATCTTTACCGATAACTGACAAACCGGTTTCTTCAAGACTACTGCTGCCGTTTTTGCCTTCAACAGCAACACCGTTCGCCGTCACTTTGCTGACATTACCGTCTCTGTCTGCAACAGTAAGCCCGCCTTTATCGACTGTGCTCTCACCGCCGCCATTACCGACTGCACCGCCGCCAGTACCATTGCCGTTACCGACATTACCGCCATTGCCACCGACATTACTACCACCGCCGTTGCCCAGAGTACTACCACCGCCATTACCCTGTGTCTTAACACCTGCAGGGGAGAGTGTGGTCACATCACCCTTATCATCTTTAAGCGTTAATGTCTTTTTAAGAGAGAAGGTAAAGGTTGTACCTTCTTGTTTAATATCCAAGTTGTCACCGGCAATCAGCTTAATCAAATCACCAGCTCTCACCACTTCTTCGGATGCACCAGAATTAGTACCAAGTCCGGTTTGACCGGAGATGACTTGGAAACCGGATTGATTAATCGCATAGGCAATATCTCTGGCGGTCATCAGTTTCTTAGCATTGTCTATCGCATCGAAAGATACCATTGGAATATCTAATCGACCGCTATTGCTTACCATCAAATCGGTGGTGTTAGCAGCAATCTTATTGCCGTCAATCAGCTTAATGGTGTCATTATCAACATTGACATTAAAGGTCACTTTGCTTGTTTTGCTGTTACCCTCACGAGTGACAACTGCAGTAGTTGCCTTACCATCGATAAAGTCAACTGTATCAAAACCACGAATAAAGTCTCTTGATGCACCATTGTTTTTTAGGTTAAAGCCCACTGACAACACATCAGCCATGGTTGCTGCACGAGACAATCTTTTTGCTCTTTCTGCTGGATCGGCACCCTGATTAGAAACATCCAATTCCGGATCAATATCTGATGACAGTGTATTATCAGCAGTCGCTGCGATATTACCTGGCAAACCACTAATACCTGTATTGTCAAGCAACAGTGGCGGTTGATTCTCTTTTGAACTTGGGATCTCTATCGCATCAAAGGTTGATTTACCTTTTACATCCATACCACTCGTCACCGTTAGCTTGCCATCAACGGTGGTGTCTTTAAG
>NZ_JBGTZD010000028.1:0-3755 GCF_041807865.1 Moraxella sp. E33BD
CCATGCTACCCATTTCCCACAATCAAAAAAGCCATCAAGCTATGCAGGTGCTACAAGCCATGCTAGATGGCGTGGAAGTACATATCAAGTACGCCATTAACACGATGAATATAGCCAGCCTATCGGCACGAATCGCAGAACTAAAAAAGATGGGTTTTGTCATTGATTGGCGGTGGGAGATTAGCCCAAATTCCCGCTACAAAGTCTATTTCATTAAAGACAAGACCACCGCCAAACAGCGTTATCAAGAAATCTTAAACGGCACGGCAAGCATTCATCAAGTCGTCGCACAAGCACGAACGGCAAAACCAAAAACCACCAAAGCCAAAACCAAACGCCAAAACAACGGCAAACCACAAGGAAAATAAAACCATGATAGACCAAACCCAAAAAATGGCAACGATGGCATAACTGATGATGATTATCCATATTAACCACACCGCCACGCCTGCAAAAGCAAAGTAAATAATGGGAGCGAATTTATTATGGCGAAAACCTATCATTCATTCAGCAAACAGCAAATTCAAGAAATGTTGCGTTTATTGCCCAGTGAGCCACTAGAGCCAAAAGCGGTTGATATGAATATTTGGTATTGGGACAGTATGCGAACAACATTCCCTAAATTATTAGAAACTGGATACCAGTTGATAATAAGCTTTAGGGAATTTGTGGCACACATCGACAATTTAAGAGAATTTTTGACCCAAAAAGCCCAAAGCAACCGCCCAAAACTAGACACAGAGACAATCTGCAAACTGCATTTTATCAAAGCAATGCATCTGTTCAATATTCAAGGGCTAAGTAACCCAACCCAGCTATACAATGGTATTTTGCCAGCACTAACCTATGATGAATTACAACAGATTTGGGATAATGCAGGGCTAAATTGCCAAAAAAACAAAACGCCCCTAACGAATTAGGGGCGAAATGTGGAAAAACGAACAATAAAAAAACACAAATTTCAATCACAAAAGAGATTATAACATGAAAGAAATTCAAGTTAAATGCTTTATCAGTGAAATTTTATCACTTGCCAAAATCGCAGGCGTGAAATATGATGAGCGTCTCTCTCAAAATGAATTAGCCGTTACGCCAAACGGTTTACATTGGCTTTTTTTACGCCCAAACACCGCCAAAGGTGCAGGCGTGAACCCATCATATATAGGCAATGTAAATACATTGTACTTCCCCTTTATGGTGTGGTTGATATTACAAAATAAGCCAGTTGGCGAATATGTAAAGCGGTTACTAATTCAACCGAGAGTGAGACCACACCGCCCATTTATGGGTAAATTACTCAAAACTGAATTAGGAGCGTCAATCATGACCGCAAACCCCATCTTATCCCATTCCCTAACCGTCCTAGCAGACGAATACCACCGCCATAGCGAACTACACACCCAAAATCCATACGCAGGACATGGCGACAAAGCCAATGCCATCTACAACGCCATGAATGAGCTGGTAAAGCTAATCAATGAGCGAAATGGGGCAAAGTGTGTACCACCTAAGCCAAAAACCATCACAGAACGCATTACAGCGTTATTTAGCACGCCTGCTATCCGTGTTTTTGCCAAAGGAGGTGCAAGATGATTGAGTTTGTACTTGCCACACCAGCCAACGCCAACGCCGTGCATATTTGCCCACCGTGCAACCAAAACACACCATACACCAACCAAACGATAGCATTTAAAGACATTCATGCATTTTTACCGCCTGCTTGTGTGTTTGGCAATGGCAAAGATAAGCACCTTGTTATCACTTGCCAGCATTTTGACGAGCTTTCAGACGCAATCAATTACGCCCAAAGCATCGCAAGTAATGAAAGCGTCAGCGTCGCCATCAAAACCATCACAGAACAATTTTAATACAAGGGAAAAATATCATGAATGTAGTTATCAACACTGGCACAACCGCCAATCTTAACCAAACCACCAACAACACCAACGCCCAAAGTATCGGACATGACCGCCTAACACCAAGCATTACCATATCAGTAAATGATGTTGAGTGTTATGCCTATGATTTTGGCACGGCAAATGAGCAGTTTTGTCTGTTAGGGCAAGCAATGGATTTGTTACGCCATCATAAAGATGATTTGACTTCATTTGAAACTTTATGCGAGCTTATCCAGCAGGCGTGTTGGAACATGGCAAATAACGCTGAAAACAACAAAAAAGACCTGCTGGCACTGCTACCAATGGCACGCCAGCCCAATCACAACAAACCAGCCTAACCAAAGTACAAGACGCCCAAAAAGCCATTTATCTATTTTGGGTGAATGGCTTTTATTGTCTGATGGCTAGATTTATCGACATGGCAAACCAAAGCAGCCAAACCGAGCGACCGAACCAGCCCAAGTAATGATTAAAATTGTATCAGTGGAATTTATCATGACAAACGCACACGAATTATTAAACCGCCCATTATTTGCCAAAAACGCATTTTTTAACAAGCGACCTTTTACCAGTCAGCAAAACGCACACAGCCAAGCCATAAGCACGCCATCCACTCACAAGATAAAACCACCACCCATGCCCACAAAAGCGAAAATACCCCCCTTGTAGGCGAAAATAGAGCGGTTGGCAAGCATGGCATGGGCAATCATCAGCACGCCATGCGATTTGATACCGATGACAAGCCCGACCCAGTCAGTTTTTATGCACGCTATCGCCAGCTTATCACGGATAATTTTATAATGGATGAGACCTTGCAAACTTATTGGAAAAAATGCCAAAACTTCTTAGAGCTACCACCTGCAGATGATAAAAGAAAACGCCTAGCATGGACGATTCCAGCTCTAAAAATCACGCAAGACTATTGGTGTGAGGTAGAAAAAAACCAACAAAGGCGGTATTAACCACAACGCCAAAGCCTATGCTAGTCGTATGGTGGAGAATGCTACACGGCTAGGAGCGTTATTTGCATGGTTCAACGGCAAAAACGCCATAGAATCTGACGACATCAAAGGAGCGATAGCGATTGTGGATTATTCAGCAAGCGAACGCAGACGATATGATGACACTGCCACAGATATTACAGACGCTGAAAAGCGGTTGCAATGGCTGGTTAAAAAAGCCAAAGAGACAGGGCAAGATAAGTTTTATTTGTCATATCTACAAACGAGCGTAACGCCCCAGCATTTACGAATCAAGCAAACGCTGGAAACAGCATTGGAGCTGTTGAGTGATAGCAATTACATTTATTTGGATACCGAGACCACCAACCGCCGTCCAAAGCGTGTGATAGAGCTAAACCCAGCATTGTTAAATCAATGCTAGCCCAACCGCCTTTATCATACAAGCAATACAAACAACAAGGGGGAGCGTTCGCCCTTGTTGTTTTTTTATCGGTACTTTGTTTGAATATAACAACCGCCAAAGCATACAGCACGCAAACACCAGCCCCACCGCCCAGATATAGCCATCAACAAAGATAAGCACCAGTACCGACCGAACCGACCGCCCCAGCACCGAACAGCAGGCTGAACCGTGCGACCATTCCAGCCACTGCCAGCCCTGCTAAGTTATTCCCATATCTGCTAAGTTATTCAATCTTAATAGTAAAACACCGCAAAGCCTTATGGATAAAGGGATTGATAGTGTTTGGTGTAGTCGTGGTTGTGCTGGTTTTAAGGGTGTTTGAGGTAAAATTTATAATAACTTAGCAAATGGGTGGAAAGTTTTTAACCCTTATGAGGTAAGGCTTACAAGGCTTTTTTTGAATAACTTAGCAGACTTAGCAGACTTTTGGGG
>NZ_JBGTZD010000029.1:0-2906 GCF_041807865.1 Moraxella sp. E33BD
CAGGCTCTCCATCGCCTTTTGTAGTCCCATCGTGCGTACAATGACGGCTGAGATGACGCCAGCAATCACCATCAAAGGATGTCTTAGGAGGATGCGACCTAGTGAGGTTAAGGCGGTGCCAATACGATTGACCGCACCAGCAGCAAGGGTGGCTGTCCCAACAAAAGCTCGTTTGGCGACGGTGCTGGTAACAATTGCACGAGTGTAGCCAGCCAAGCCTATCGTCCCTGCCTTAATCGCTGCACCAAATCCCACCACGCCACTGACAGTGGAGCGTGTGATGTTAATAAAGGCGGTCTTTGCTCCATTGATTGTCAAAAGACTTCTGGTATAGCTAGCAGCTGAACCAATATTGGCAATCGTCGCCTGAGCAAATCCTGTCATCGCAGCACTGGCACGAGTGATGGTTGATGCGGTAACATTCTTGATGTTGGCAAGACTAAGATTGGACTGAATATAAGTCATTGTGGTAACTTGCACACTTGCCAATCTTGCCCCAAAGCCATCAATCGCCATTGTCGCACGAGCCACACCGCCAACCATCACACCGCCAACCGTTTCGGCAAATCTGGCGGTGGTTGCGGTGGCGACCGCCATACTTTGGGTGTAGGCTTTGGCAGAGTAAGCATTTGAAATGAAAGATTTTGCATTACTTAAAGTGGAAATTGTTGCGGTTTTTATTGCAGTGGTTAGGCTGGTTGCTTCCAATTTGGTCATCAAAAACCCATGAGCCATTTTGACCCCAATCGCAGTCGCTGCTGCCCCTGCGATTGTTGCAATGGTTTTTAGGTTTTGCCCCACAAAGGTAAGCACATCAGAGATTGCCCCAGCGATGCCTGTGGTCTCATTGATGATGTCATGCACCAAATAGCCGAAGTTGTCTTTGATGACTTGCCAGCCTTGCGACATGGTAAAGTTGGTTTTGCCCACCATCTCTTCAAGAGCCTGCGTCGAACCTGACACAGCTTCATAGACCACATCGGCGGTGATTTTACCTTCTTTGGCAAGGTCTCTTAGGGCAGCTGTCGCCACACCCATTCGCTTGGCAATCAGTTCCATCAAGATGGGGGCTTGCTCGGCAACCGAATTAAATTCATCACCACGCAACGCCCCAGAACCCAGCGCCTGACCCAGCTGGGTAAGGGCGGCAGCTTGAGCCTGTGCCGAACCACCGCCAAGATTCATCGCCATGGTCATGTTGCGAGTAAAATCAATCACATTTTGCTGTGATTTGCCCAGCTGTGATAAGGCACGCTGGCTGCTGGCATATAAATCCACAACGCCTTCAAAGCTCGACCGCTGCTCATTGGCGATATTGCTTAGCTGGCGTTGTACGGCGTTAAACTGCTCACTGCCATCGGTGGCAAGTTTTACTTTGCTTGCCAAAGATTGCATCTTGTCAGCAGCGGCAGCGATGGTGGTGAGTGTACCAGCCCCAATGAGCGTACCTGCGTTGATTTTGTCCAAGGCTTTTTGGGCAAAACCTGCAAGACCTCCCAGTTCTTGTTCGGCTTTTTTGGTGGCTTTTTGGATATTACGGCTAAAATTAACCGTATTTGCCCCCAGTACGATGTTAATTGCTAATGCCATAATATTTCCTTTGGGTAATAAAAAACCCACCGATAAAGGTGGGTTTGGTTTAAGTAAAGTAGAGTCAAAAGACTAAGCGGGGTTGGTTAAGTATTTTTCAAGTATCTTATAGCAATGATGATTAACAACCAGTGCCGCCCAAGCACCGTCATAAAACTCAATGCCTAGGGCGTATTCTGATTTGTCGGACAGGGACAGTTTATCACTCAACCAAAGTGTTGCCAAACCACCAATAATAGAGCCACCAGCGACTGCTGTAACAGCACCTAGAGTGAATAGTCCATCTTTGATTGTGTTGGCTGGATTTTTCTTTTCTTCAAAATCCATCAATACCAATTGACGAACATTATCTTTTAAAGAGTATTCTACTGTCTTTTTGGTGTGTTTATTTTTAAAATAAATCTTGCCAAGTGCCATTGTAGCTTTACCTTCTTTAAAAAGATTGGACTGAACCACACGCATGATGCTACATATCCCATGTAATCAGATAACAATCAAATTATAAAACCAAACAAAGATCATTTCAACCTTTGCTTGGTGGATTTTTAAACAAATTTAGGCTTGCTTTGCCTGATGCTTGGCAAACATCGCCATCAGTGCTTCGGCATCTTTTTGGGCTTGTCGCTCTGCTTGATACTGCTCAACGATGTTAATTGCCAATGCCATAATATTTCCTTTGAGTAATAAAAAACCCACCGACTAAGGTGGGTTTTTTAAATTATGTTGTGATTTAAGAAATATATTTTAAAAACTGATCATATTTTTTCTTATCAAGCTGCACAATAGCGGATTTTCCATCGGTAAATTCAATACAAGCAACATAAACATCTTTGGTGTGGTTTGGCAACTTACTACCAAACCACAATGTCGCAAGTGCAGGAAAGACACCTGCACCAAACAGCATTGCTCCCACAGTCATGCTTAATGCACCATTTTGAACTGAATTTGCCAAGGTTTCTACTTTTTCGGTATCGACCAGCTCAAATTTATGTACTTGGGTGGATAAATTATATACTTGGCTTTTGTTTGTTTCTTTATCAGTCATGGCAAAGAAACGACCAGTTGAAGCCCCACCATAAAGCACAAAATCATCAGAATGCAATATTTTAATACCAAAAATAGCAAATCCCATCAGCAAAGGTTGTCTGTACCAGACTAACTTAGGTTGATAAAAAAAGCAAGAAGTTTTTTAGCTTGTCCATTTGCTCGAACGCTGATTGTGCCGAACCTGTGGCGGTGATAAGGCTGGCGTTTAATACATCAAACTCACGGCGTACAGACACCATGCTACTGACAGAAGCAAATACACCTGTAGC
>NZ_JBGTZD010000030.1:0-2548 GCF_041807865.1 Moraxella sp. E33BD
AGCTTAACTCAAAAGGCTTGATTGTTTGGTACAACAAAGCACGAGGCAAAAAAGCAGTAGAATTGGGGATATTCAGATGATAAGTGGTTTGAGAGTATGGGATAGAGACGGTCGTGAGATTAGCAACATCACAGGTCGTTATCCCAAATTTATCGGCAATAAAGTAATTAGTGCATCTGAAAGACGGAGTATTAATTACACCATCCCACAAGGCACGACACGCATTGTCGTGCCTGTATATATGTCTCGTAATGATAATTTATCAGTACCTCCTGATGCTAAAGATGTAGAAGAAGAGTATGTTTATACGAATACTTACAATCTTTGGGGTATCGATATTAACTACACTAATTCAGGGTTTGAATACAGTACAGAACAAGCAGGCAATGCCGATAAACAAAAACCACCAATTAAACTTTACTGGGGGTATGTATGAGTTTTAGAACTTTTAATCAACAAGGTCAAAAATTATTAGATAGTGATGAAGCTGTATTTAGCTTTGTTAAGTCTGGTAGGTTAACAAGATTACTTGATACACCTTTTGAAAAAAATAAGAGAAAATACTGGTATAGAGCCAAGCGACTAATCATTAACTCTAAATTACGTGAAGGGAAGGCTAACATTTACACACCTGAATACTGTATGTACTATATTGACCTGCCCAATGCCATCAGTCCCATTGCAGGGGTGTATTATGATGGTTTAAGTAGTCAATGTAATCCTGTGGTGTATCTAAATACAGGCTATTTCAATGGTATGGCACGGCTGATGTTTTATTCAAATGGTAGATTATCAGATGCTGAGCTTGCCAAATTTCACATTTACATTTTTGATGTTAATGTCATCAAAGAGGATAAAGTGGGTATCAATCTGTATGACAGACAGGGCAATGTAACATTTAGCTCTCGTAGCGTGCCATTGTCTTTACAGACCAAAACCACACGGCAACACATCCCCAGTGAGATTAAATTATTATCCAGCGATGAAGCCAATCTGCTGACTCGCCATGTTGAACATTATTATGATTATGGTGTGGACTATTATAACAATCAAACAGGCAGCGACCGAGCGATGATTGACAAACGAAAAAATCATGGCGTGCCATTGTCTAGGTTGTTGCCAATACGCACCGCCAAACGCTGTGTTGGCATATTAAGCCCCAAGCTATCAGTCGGATACTATCCTTATGATACCACCGAGCTGACAAATGCGATTGGTGATTATGACGGGTACTATCAATTGAAATTTTTGGCAGGTGAAACCTACCCTCATTTTATGACACCCATGGTGCTTGCGTGTGTAGGCTGTGTTGATGGCAATCATATTAAGACTGTGCCGCCATTTGAGCATATTAATCAAAATGGTACTGTGAAAGATATAAAACAAGAATTCACAACAAGAAACCTAATATTTAATCATGATGTAATAAATATTTATTTTTCTGAAATTGATAATCTACCATTCCCATTCACAGGAGGCCATCATGACATAACACCACCCCCATAACCACCACCGCCCCATCTCAACCATGGGGCTTTTTTATTAACCAAGGAGAAAAAATGAAACACAACATCAAGCTCAACATCACAGTGGACAGAACATAGGAATAATTATGATCGAAAAAGACCCAACCACCTACACCATCATCACCTATCTATGGGTGGGACTGCTGGCGATGGCAGGTGGACTGGTTGCGTTCATTAGGCGACTTAACAAGCAAAGAAAGCCTGAGAAGCTTACAGTAGTGTTCATTAAGCTCGTTGGGGAATTGATGGTGTCAGCATTCGCTGGCTTCGTCACATTCTACCTCTGCGAATACCTAGAGACCGAGCCGCTATTGACAGCGGTGGCGGTCGCCATCAGCGGTCACTTGGGCGGTAACGCCATCGATGCCATCGGCAAAAAAATCAATCATATATTTAGCCCCTGATTGGGGCTTTTTATTGGAGCACAAAAATGAAAAATGAATTAAAATGGGTGCAAATCGCCCGCCAGTACATCGGACAACAAGAAATCAAGGGGGTCAAGCACAACCCATTGGTGGTGGAGATGTGGACAACAGGCTTTACTGCCACAAATCAAGCCCACCGCCTAAAAGAAAAAGTATGGCAAAATGACGAAACACCATGGTGCGGTGCATTTGTCGCATTTGTCATGGCAAAGGCAGGATTGTCGCATCACATTCCAAAATCTTTCCCATTGGCTCGTTCATGGGTGACGGCAGGCAGTAAGCTCAATAACCCCGCTTATGGCTGCGTGGTGGTGTTTAGCCGCAATGGTGGTGGTCATGTAGGGTTTTGTGTTGGAAGAGACAAGCATGGTAATATTATGGTGCTTGGCGGCAATCAAGGCGATGCGGTCAATATCAAGCCATTTAGCCCATCTCGTGTGCTGGGCTATCGCTGGTGTGGCACACAGTCTATGCCTGCGACACATCGGTTTGCGTTGCCTGTACTCGCCAGCGATGGCAAGGTAAGTAAGAATGAGGCTTGAAATATTTGTCAATCTCCGTTTTACTTGCTATAATAGCAGGCATATAGTTTAGTGA
>NZ_JBGTZD010000031.1:0-2322 GCF_041807865.1 Moraxella sp. E33BD
ACGCCCACAACAAACAAAATTCATAATAATTAAGTGGTCTGTATCGCACCGTCATCAATATCGGCAGTTCGTACAGTCCTGTGTGTACATACATCATATCAAGTCCTTACTCGTGCGTAGCTGGTGTAGCCGTTCGGCGTAAGCTCTGGATTTTCAGCGTAAATTTCATCCATACTATCCAGCACCGCCCCATAAATTTCACCAAATCCACAAGGTCCGACCTGCATATCCGTCACATAAGTGCGACCATGCACATCATCTTTGATGACCACCTCAATAAAGAACAACCGCTCATCATCAACTGCAACCCTCTGTGGTCGCCAATCACCAAAGAACCGACTGCGGGCAAATACCTCTTCGGCACTCTCGCCATAGATGGGGAATTGCCAATAACCGAACACCTCCATCCCAAGCTTATCTTGTAGTTTGCGTTCGTGGTCGAGCTTTTTTTGGTAATTTCGCCTGCCTTGCTCACGCTTTTTAGCGATTTTGTGTTTTCTGGATTTAGTTTTCATTTATTCTGCCATCCACATACAGCCACAAACCTCGTGGCTGTATGCTTTTTCCAAAATTAACCTTGAAATTTACCAAAGAACAAGCAAAATTCAGAATCAAGCTTATCTTTGACCGCTTGCAAAAAGTCATTTGCCAACTCTTCGGTCAAAAGCTCATAACCCACGATAGATAGGGTGAATTCGGGCTTGCCATTGGCGGTATTGATGGACAATCTAAGTCTGACAGTTTTTGGTTCGCTTAGGGTCTCATACAGCGTGTTTTTGATTTCAAAGTACGCTGGCAGTAGCCCTGCTTGCGATTTGACCGCCACCGTTTCAAGCCGTGAGCGAGACTCTCTAAAATTACCGACTTGGCTCGTGCTTTCGGCAAGCTCATCAATCTTCATGTCTCGGATAACAGCGATGGCTTTTTTCATGGCAATCTCTTCGCCGTTTTCGTCCAAAGCGACAAACTGACCGCCCCAATCTTCCAAGAATACCGCAAAATCTTTTTGGCTGACACGCCCATAATTATGCAAATCAGTGATTTTTTCATACACTTTGGTGGGATTAGCGGTCAAAACCGCGCAAAAATCACAATGTCCCATCGGATAATTGTCATCGCCAAAGTTTAGTACCGCCACTGCTTCCATCGCTGATTTGTCAATGAAAATCTTGGTATTTGCCGCTGTGCCATTTACTTCAACAAATTCACTGAATGAAGTTAGGTCATCAGTGCTAAATGTGCCACGCTTACGAGTGCGAGCGTCAAGAAAACTGTCAATATCGCCAAGCCTAATGTTGCCGTTGTAAGCAATGCCATTGTCGCCAAATTTTAAGATGTCTGGGCGTGCTAGGTCAGCAACGACCGCAAGGTCAGATTCGTGTTTTTCAAAAATGTTTGTCATACAGATACCTCTTTTGGTGTTGAAAATAGCTGAACTTCGTCAGCAGGGAATAGACTTACCGTGCCGTTTCGACCGCAGTACATCGGCGTTTCACGCACATAGTCTTCTTTTCGTGTGCCAAAGGTCTCAGGGGCGGTGTAGTCGAGCTTGTGCTTGACCGAAACCTGACCCATGCCTTTTTCGCCAAGTTGCGTAATGTCAAAGGTCAGTTTAACCTGTCCTTTTTTGCCCGTGGCAATCACTTGACTGCATACATCGCTGATTGCCATGCCGATCTGATCGGCAAACGCTCCGCCTGTCAAATCTGTGAGAAATTCACAGGCGTCGGTTGATTTAAATTCACTCATGATTTTCCTCCGAGTGGTTAGGGTTAATCTTGTTGATAAAACTTCCCATCTCTCTCCACACCCACCGCCATCAGTACATTTTTGGCGGTGGCATAAGATAGGGCTAATGATGCTTGTGCCTGTCTGATGGTTATCCCATCTGGGTGCTTTGCCAGCAGGCGTCTGGCATAAAAGCAATGTGTACCAAAATCCCATCGCTTGCGACGAGCGGCGAGCGGTGTGGCACAAAATGACAAATTGTCTGACATCACACGCTCCGCTGCTTTTCATAAGTTTTAAAAATGAATGTCAAAGCATCTGCCAAAAACACTCTCTCGCTAGGCAGCACCTGCCTATCATTGATCATTCGCACATGGTGGGACAGCCACGACAGCTGACCATATACAGCGAATAGCATTTCTAGGCGGACATCGCCATTTTGACTCTTTTCATAGCTCGTCAGATTTTTGATGGCATCGTTTCGCACGGTGCAAGCATGGCTGGTACTTAGCACCATCTTGGCAAGCTCACGGCGGATTTTGGTTGTGGTTAAAGCCATTTTTTATCTCCAAAATAATTGACAAGATACGCTCT
>NZ_JBGTZD010000032.1:0-2218 GCF_041807865.1 Moraxella sp. E33BD
CGACCCTGCAAGCTGTTCAATTTATCATCTAAGGCTTTGGCGGTATGTTTAGGCAGTACTCGTTCGCCTTTTTCTAAGTTCCAAGTGCCTGATTTGGGGACGCTCATGATGCCGTCGTGGGCTTGACCGATGGGCATTGTTACTGACTTAATCGCACTGATGATTTTCGCCCCATGCGACACCGCCAACGCCATATCGCTAAGTCCTGTCGGAAAGCCTTTGGCGAGACCCTGTGAAATGGCTTGTTGTATGGCAAGACCTGCCTGTGCAATCGCAAAACCCTGCTGCATGGCAAACATCGCACGGTAGACCTTAGACTGCTTGCCAAGTCCGTCTTTGGCGATGTTGGCGAGTGAGCCAAACAGACTTTCAGACTCTGTCAGTATGAGCTTGTTTTTGGTCTCCTCGTAGTGCTGTTTTGCCGCCACTCGTGCCTGTTCGCCTTGCTCGGTGATGCGTGTCAAAGCTTTTTCGTTGCCCTTGTACAGCTCTTGTTGCCGTTCCAAAAAACCCTCAATCATATCAAGTCTGCTTTGATGCTCTGATTCTAGTTGCTCAATAGCATTCATCGGTACGCTTGGCAAATCAAGGGCTTGTTTGAGCACGCCAAAGCTGGCATCAAGCGGGTCGATGGCACTACTCATCTGCGGCATACTCTGCATGAGCTTGTGCTGCTTGGCGATGACATCAAGCTGGTTTTGCAATGTGGTAAGTTTTTTACTCTCTTCATCTTGCAAGCCATCAAGTATGTCTTGATAAGCGGTCTGTGTAGCAAGCATCTGTTGGCGTAGCTTGAGCTGTTCGGCTTGATTTTTTATGAGTGTGTATGCTTCGGTATCATCAAGCTCTGCTAAGTGGGCATATTTATCCAAGGTGGCTTGGTATTCATGCTCAAACGCAAGCAGCTCTTTACTAAAATCCCCCTTAGCCTTGACCAGCTCGATTTGCTTGTCAAGCTCACCGATGCTCTGATTGGACGCATGAGCGTATTCGTGCCAATCTGCCAACGCCATCTGCGACAAAGCAACGCCCAGCTTGCCTGTGGTCTTGATAACCCGTTTGCCTTGTTCGTTAAACTCAATCACTTCATCTTTGAGTAAGGAGAGCTTATGGCGTGAGTTGTCAAGATGTCCTAACAGCTCAGCCAATTTGCCTGTCTGTCCACGGTTCATGTTATCGATGGCGGTCTGCTGTACCAGCTTGTCCAGCTCATCATGAATGATGTCAATGTCCATCGCTCGTGCGGCGTCTTGCAGCTGCTTTTTTAGTGCCTTATCAATACCCTTAAACTTGCCGTTGGCAATCTCCCAGTTTACCTTGTCGATTTCAAGATTTAAGGGGTGTGCCATCTCATAGCGTAGCTTTTCCCATTCTGACCGCTGTTCCTTGATGGCATCGGTCAAAGACTTTTGGGTGTTTTCGTTTTTCTTGGTGTTCTTGGTGGCGTTTTCGCTCGCCTTGCTGGTGGCATCCAGTGAACCAGCCAAACCATCGTGAGCGTCTTTGGATTGGTTGGCGGCATCTGTTATTTTGTCGTGGGCGGCAAGTAATTTGCCTTCAAGATACTGGTTATTGTTTGATTTGACTGCATCAAAAAATCCAGCCACGCCAAAGTCTATGCTGCCATAGCTCAATCGCCCAAAGGACACCGAATCTAATCGCTTGATTTGCCCACCACCAAAAAAATCGGACACGGCATTCATGCCATCGATGAGAAAATTGATATTTTTGCTGATGTGGTTGACTAAGCCTTCAAAGACAGAGATGGCAAAATTACCAATGCCCTTGAACACATTAGCGATTGCCGTGCCAAGTGAGCTGATGTTTTTCCAAGCGTACTGCACAAAGGTCTTGATGGTCGCTGATGCCAAATCAAACACCCGAGCGATGATTTGTAGCACACCCACAAAGCCACCACGAGTACCTTTAAACAGCCCACCAAAAAAGCCCAAGACCTGATTGGTGGACTGTTTGCCATCTGATCTAAAACGGCTAAAAAAATCCAGCGTAACATCGCCAAGCCATTTAAATCCTTTAATGCCAGCATCGACCATCTGCCCTAGCAGCTCACCTAGCACCGCCGTCGCCTCAGACAGGCTCTCCATCGCCTTTTGTAGTCCCATCGTGCGTACAATGACGGCTGAGATGACGCCAGCAATCACCATCAAAGGATGTCTTAGGAGGATGCGACCTAGTGAGGTTAAGGCGGTGCCAATAC
>NZ_JBGTZD010000033.1:0-2148 GCF_041807865.1 Moraxella sp. E33BD
ATTTTCTTGATGAGCATGGTGGCGTTACGCCCTTTTATTGGGCTGATCCGCATGGCACGACCGCCAAATACATTTGCCAAGATTATGAAATTTCTCAAAGAAAAGGTAATTTTTGGGAAATTAGCTTGAAGTTTGAACAAGTTTTTTAGGCAATATCGCCTTAACAACCGCCCCACGCAATACCGCTTGGGGCTTTTTATTTGGAGCAAAACCATGACCGAACCCACCCAAACCCTAACCACCCTAAACCGCACCGAAGCCCAAATCCTACAAGCATTTATCTGGCAGGTAGACACTTGGCAAAGTCAATATGGCGACAAAGCCAATAAGGTTGAAATCGTCTATTATCCTGAAGATGACGGCTTTGAGGCAATGAACGGCGAAGAGAATAATGGCATTTTAAAACGCAATCGCACCACTATCTTTCGTGCCGAGATTCTAGCTTGGGCGACCAACCAACTTAACCAGCTTAAAGGTTGGGGTAATGACAAAGCTGTTACCGTCCTGCATTTAGTCTATGCTAATGATGAATTTGGCGTGGCGGTGGAAGTTGTGCCGACGGCAAGTCTGGCAAGCGAAACCGAGCCAACCGACGAACTGGCAGACGAAGAAGCATAACACACAAAGACGGAAAAAGTGATTTTTCCGTCTTTTATTTGGAGGGCTTATGCCATTAAACAGCGACTTTCAAAAATTATCCGTAGATGGACTAATTACCTTGTTTGAACTGGATGCAAGCCGTCTTGGAGCGGGCATTTTACGCTTTCACGGACATAATCACGACAAAAACGATGGTGTAATTACCTTCCGTGGCAAAGAGTACAACCCCCAAGCCCTAAATGTAACAGGGCTTGAAATGCGGTCAGACGGTAAGGCAAGCACCCCCACCTTGACCCTTGCCAATAACATCGCAGGGGTACAAGGTGCGGTGTCGGCGTATTGCTTGCAGTTTAGCGACTTTGCAGGAGCAAAACTTACCGTTATTGCCACCCTTGCCAAGTATCTTGATGCGGTTAATTTTGACGGTGGCAACCCTACGGCAAGCGATGAATGCAAAGAGCAGATTTGGTTTGTGGAACAAAAAACATCGGAAAATGCCCAACAAGTTACTTTTGAGCTGTCAAATCCGATTGATTTAGAGGGCTTAAAAATCCCAGTCAGAGAGATTACCAATTATTGCCATTGGGCGGTCGTGGGTAAGTATCGTGGCGAAGAATGCGGCTATACAGGGGCGACAATGTTTGACGAACACGACAAACCAACCGACAACCCAATTTTGGACAAATGCGGTGGTCGCATGAAATCGTGCGTTCGCCGTTTTGGTAAAAACAAGCCCTTACCCTTTGGTGGCTGTCCTGCCAGTAGTTTGATTGGCTCATAGGAATTAAGATGAAATTAACCAAACAATTAAAATCGGACATTATCTCCCACGCCCTTGACTGCTACCCTGCCGAGTGCTGTGGCGTGATTGTGAATAACAAATACATTGCCTGCACCAACACCGCCCATGACAATGGGCAATTTACTCTTTGTCCAAAAGATTTTGCCCGTGCTGAAAGTATGGGGCAGATACAAGCCATCGTCCATAGCCACCCTGACGGCGGTGTGTTGCCGTCTGATTTGGATAAATTACAAATTGAACTGCACGGTGTGGCGTGGGTCATTGTGGCGGTATCAAAACAAGATTATGGCGATGAACCGAGCTTTGGCGTGTATGAGCCGTGTGGGTATAAACCGCCACTGTTGGGGCGAAATTATATCCATGGGGTGCAAGATTGTTATGCCATTGTCCGTGATTTTTATCGCCGTGAGTTTGAGATTGAATTGCCTGATTTTGACCGCACAGACGCTTGGTGGGAAGACCCCAATCACGCCCCACTGTATGAGCAGAACTTTGAAAAAGCAGGCTTTGTGGAAGTGGACAAAGACAACCTGCAATACGGCGATGTCCTGCTTTGCCGTGTCGGACGCACGCACCATGTTAATCATGCCTTAATTTGGCTCGGCAACAATGACACGCTCAAAAGCGAAGTTACACCGCCTTGCGTGGGCAACACTCTAATCCTGCACCACCCCTACGGACGGCAAAGCGTGCGTGAGATTTATGGCAAGGGGTGGGCGGATAGGGTTGGGCTTGTCGTGCGTCAT
>NZ_JBGTZD010000034.1:0-1571 GCF_041807865.1 Moraxella sp. E33BD
TGAACCAACCCCCAAATCTTAAACACAGGATTAAAGGCTAGGTTGATAAAACTAAGTGGTTTCGCTAAGGACTAAGTTTTTGTACTTTACAGGACTTAGTCCTTTTAGCTTGCTCTTTATTCTATCATGATTGTAGTGGTGTATGTACTCATCAATGGTGATTTTAAGTTCATCAAGACTTGTAAACTTAGTTTGTTCATAAAAGACTTCCTGTTTTAGTGTGCCAAAAAAACTTTCTATCACTGCATTATCAAGACAGTTGCCTTTTCTTGACATACTTTGGATGATACCATTGTTCTTTAAGGTTTGTTGATAATCAAACATCTGATAATGCCAACCTCTATCAGAATGGATAATAAGTTTATCATCTTTACCAAGCCTACAAAGTGCGTTACTTATCATCTCTTGTACCAACTCATAAGTGGGTCGTTCTTTGATGGTGTAGCTGATGATCTCCCCATTAAACAAGTCTATAACGGGGGATAGGTAGAGTTTGTGGTAAGTTTTGTTGTTACTTTTACCACTGCTATTGGCATTATCATCACCTCTGCTTGATGCAACTTCAACCTTCAACTCTGTGATGTCGGTTGCCCACTTTTGATTAGGCTTTGTGGCTTGAAAGTCTCTTTGTAGCACATTGTCTTTTATCTTGTCTTGTTGTTCACCTTGATAAGATGAATAAGGTTTGTGTCTTTTTTGTCTGATTTTAGCTTTTAAACCCATGACTTGCATTAAGCGTTGTACCTTTTTGTGGTTGATGACAATACCTTGACTGGCAAGTTGGTTGTTCAGTTCTGCACAAATCCTACGATAGCCATATCTGCCTTTATGGGTATCGTAGATGTGCTCTTTTAAGGATAAATCTTTGTCAGGCTTTTTGTTTTGATGAATGTGGTAATAAAACACACTTCTTGGCAAGTTAGCAATACCAAGTAAGGTGTTTAGGGTATGCTTATGCCTTAATTCTTGCACGATGGTTATTTGTTCTTTGTTTGTTGTTTCTGACGAATTAAGGCATCTAGCTTTTTTAGGTAGTCGTTTTCTGCTCTAAGGTAAGCCAGTTCAGCTAATAAGTCATCAACGCTTTTTTCATTGTCTGGTTTGGTTTGCCAATGGGTTTTGGTTTGCTTACTTGGTTTTTGTTGGTACTGTGGCTTGAATTAGACATTATTTTTCTGCCTTTGGGTTTTGGGGCAATCCCCATTATACCAAAGGACTGATAAGACTAAAACCAATTGAGTAAAAGTGCGTGATTGCTAATGTTAAGCTCTAGTGCCAATTGATGAGAGGGTTTGCCAGCCATCATTTCTAAAATAGCGTTGTGTTTAAAATCTGTATCATAGACAGCTTTGGTATTGCGTCTTTTAATACCATCAATGCCATGTGCTTGGTAGAGTTTGACCCATTGTTTAACAATGCTGTCTGTGGGTAGGTTAAACTGTTTATCAGTTTGTTTGTAGCTGTGTCTGCCCTGATAATATGCTATTGCAGACAACTTAAAGTTGGTTGTGTATTTTGCCATAGAAAAGCACCCCAAAGGTTAGAGTGTCTAACTTTTGGGGTGCGGTTCA
>NZ_JBGTZD010000035.1:0-1343 GCF_041807865.1 Moraxella sp. E33BD
GACAGAGAACATTTCACACGTAAGTTGACCGAGGACGTAAGAATTACCGGCGGTGCTGATGAGAGTCAGTTGACTAATAGCAATATTGGGGTAGTTGTTGGTGACCAGGGATTGGAAGTAAAACTATCCAAAACACTGACCGGCTTGACTTCAGTGGAGACGGATGCGTTGACTGTGAATAACAATGCGACGATAGGCAATGGCTTAACGGTGACTCGTGGTGCAACTAGTTTAGGTGGTACGCTAGATGTGGCTAAAGCAACTACTTTGCGTCAAGGCTTGACGGTAAGTGGAGGTCAAACCAAGTTGCAAGAAGGTTTGGAAGTGACCGGAGAGTCGACCTTTAATGATAAAGTGACGGCAAATAATGGAGTGACAGTTACCAATGGTGGTTTGACTGTTGAGGCTGGTGCATCGAGCTTTGGTGATAAAGTGACGGTTACTAACGGTGGTTTGGAAGTGACCGGAGAGTCGACCTTTAATGATAAAGTGACGGCAAATAATGGAGTGACAGTTGAAGCTGGAGACTTGGTGGTGACTGCTGGTGAAACTAGAGTTCAGAACTTAACAGCGAACGGCACTACTACGCTTCAAGGTACGAATGTTGGTGGTGATTTGAATGTGACCGGTGCAACGACCGTCACTAGCTTAACGGCGACTGGAAAAACGAGACTTAAAGAGGTAGTTGCTGAGGGTCAAGTACAAGCAGAATCATTGGTTGTTGATAATCAAGCGATTCTTAAAAATGGTGTAACCTTAGGTGAGGCTACTACTGGTCCGAAGATTGTAAATGACAACGGTAATATCAAAGTTCAGAAGAATGGTGGTGGAGCTGCGAAGATTACGAATGTGGCCAGAGGTACGGGCAACGGTGATGCGATTAACTTTGAGCAGTTTGAGGAGAAAGTTGGGGAAATTACCCAAAAAGGATTGACGTTCGTTGGTGATAGTGGTGGAGAGGTGCATCGTAACTTGGGTGAGAAACTGACTATTACCGGCGGTAAAACAGATGAGCTCTCTGAGAATAATATCGGAGTAGTGAAGAATCCTGATAATCAGGGACTAGTTGTAAAACTGGCTAAATCGTTGACCGGCTTGACTTCAGTGGAGACGGATGCGTTGACTGTGAATAACAATGCGACGATTGACGGTACGCTGAATGTGACTGGCACAACCAACTTGAACGGTGGCTTGACGGTGACTGCTGGCACTACATCACTTAAAGACACCACCGTTGATGGCAAGCTAACGGTGACGAGTGGTATGGATGTAAAAGGTAAATCAACCTTTGATGCGATAGAGATCCCAAGTTCAAAAGAGAATCAACCGCCACTGTTGCTTGA
>NZ_JBGTZD010000036.1:0-1283 GCF_041807865.1 Moraxella sp. E33BD
ATGGCCAAAGCCAAGTTCGAACGTAACAAACCACACGTAAACGTAGGCACCATCGGTCACGTTGACCACGGTAAAACCACACTAACTGCTGCTATCGCTACTGTTGCTGCTAAGCACCACGGTGGTGAAGCTAAAGACTACGCTGCTATTGACTCAGCTCCTGAAGAAAAAGCACGTGGCATTACCATTAACACTTCTCACATTGAATACGACACTCAAGCTCGTCACTACGCACACGTAGACTGCCCAGGTCACGCTGACTATGTTAAAAACATGATCACTGGTGCAGCTCAAATGGACGGTGCCATCTTGGTTGTTGCTGCAACTGACGGCCCAATGCCACAAACTCGTGAGCACATCCTACTATCTCGTCAGGTTGGCGTACCATACATCATGGTATTCATGAACAAGTGTGACCTTGTTGATGACGAAGAGCTACTAGAGCTAGTAGAAATGGAAGTGCGTGAACTTCTATCTGACTACGACTTCCCAGGTGATGACACACCAATCATCAAAGGTTCTGCACTACTAGGTCTAAACGGTGATCAAGGTCAATATGGCGAACCAGCTATCCTTGAGCTACTAGACACTCTAGACAGCTATATCCCAGAGCCAGAGCGTGACATCGATCGTCCATTCCTAATGCCAATCGAAGATGTATTCTCAATCTCTGGTCGTGGTACTGTTGTAACTGGTCGTGTTGAGTCTGGTATCATCAAAGTTGGTGATGAAGTTGAAATCGTTGGTATCAAAGACACTGCTAAGACTACCTGTACTGGTGTTGAAATGTTCCGTAAGCTACTAGACGAAGGTCGTGCTGGCGAGAACTGCGGTGTACTACTTCGTGGTACTAAGCGTGAAGAAGTTCAGCGTGGTCAAGTACTTGCTAAGCCAGGTTCAATCACTCCGCACACTCAATTTGACGCAGAAGTATACGTACTATCAAAAGAAGAAGGTGGTCGTCACACGCCATTCCTAAATGGCTATCGCCCACAATTCTACTTCCGTACTACTGACGTAACTGGTGCCATCACTCTACAAGAAGGTACTGAAATGGTTATGCCTGGCGACAACGTTGAGATGAGTGTTGAGCTTATCCACCCAATCGCTATGGACAAAGGTCTACGCTTCGCTATCCGTGAAGGTGGTCGTACTGTAGGTGCTGGTGTTGTTGCTAATGTTAAAGGCTAATCTTTAACAAACCAACACAAACCAAAACAAAGCATCAGCTTTAACCCAAAACCCCTGCCAGAGATGGTGGGGGTTTTTGGTTGGGTGGTAAA
>NZ_JBGTZD010000037.1:0-1161 GCF_041807865.1 Moraxella sp. E33BD
CAGGCTCTCCATCGCCTTTTGTAGTCCCATCGTGCGTACAATGACGGCTGAGATGACGCCAGCAATCACCATCAAAGGATGTCTTAGGAGGATGCGACCTAGTGAGGTTAAGGCGGTGCCAATACCCATCACACCACGCCCCAGCAAGGTCGCTGATGCAATGCCTGCTTTTTTTGTGGCAGTCATCACACTAAAATTGCGAGCGGTGGCAAGTGCTTGTGTGCCTGATGCTTTCAGTGCTGCTATGTGAGCAGGGGCTTGGCGAATGTATGAGATTGTCGCTGCTGTTTTTGCTTTGATGGCGACGGTCAGATGGTGTATGCGAATTTGGGTGGATGTTGTACCTGATAATACAGACATCAAAGCATCACCAAGTCGCTGGGTGCTGGTAGCAGCAGCTACATTGCTTGCGATGATGCCAGCGTTACTTGATGCCCATGAGACGCCAAGACGCACAACGCTGGCAATCGCTCCACGAGAAAACGCCAGCACCGCCACAAGTGCTGATGCCATGACCACTTGGATATGTTTGCTGACCCAGTCTAAGGCGGTGGATAAGCCAAACGCAGCTTTTTTAAGTAAATCCATAAAACTGGCATCACCGATGATTTTGGCATCGCCGATGGCAAGCAGCAGGTTTTTATAGCTGCCTTCTAGGTTGGCAATTGCCCCATCTAGGGTATTCATTCGCTCTGCCATCGCCCCAGCAAAATTGACATTGCCGATGTCAAGCAGGTATTTTTGAATGTCTTTGGCGTTTTTACCCACGGTTGTGGTGATGCCTTGAAAGGTAAAGGCAACCTTGTCTTTTTGTTGGCTGGCTTTAATGCCAAACTCTTTTAAGCGTTCAAATTCAAAAGTTGTGGCATCAGCGACCGCCTCAATCATCTGATTCAAATCTTTGCCCATCGCAGACGCTGTATTACCAAAGCTGGTCATACTGTTAATTGATGGGTTTAACCCTAAATTTTTTAACTTAACAAAACCATCAACCGCTTGTGCCAAGTCATATGGTGTGGTCTGGGCAAAGTCTTTAAGCTTGTCCATTTGCTCGAACGCTGATTGTGCCGAACCTGTGGCGGTGATAAGGCTGGCGTTTAATACATCAAACTCACGGCGTACAGACACCATGCTACTGACAGAAGCAAATACACCTGTAGC
>NZ_JBGTZD010000038.1:0-1096 GCF_041807865.1 Moraxella sp. E33BD
AGAACGCTCACTATCAGAGCGTATCTCTCAGATTGACACAGCTTATAAGCAGGCTGATAGAACAGCAGCTGCAAATCTTAGTACGCTTGAACGCACACTCACACAAGCTGACAGTGCATTGTCAGAGCGTATCGGACGGCTTGATACTGACTATCGAAGCAACAAGTCAAGCACCAGCTCACGACTTGCCACAGCTGAGCAGTCATTGTCTGACGCCCATCAAGCACTAAGCAAAATCCAAACCGAGCTTGCAAGCAACCAATCCGACTGGGGCGATGACATTGTGATTAGCGGCAAAGTCGCTGTGAATAACACAACAGCGTACAATATCGCTAATTACAGCTTATCGCAAACTGTGCAAAACGAGACAATCAAGATTACAGTACGAGCAAGTACTAATCTGACGACGATTTATGTGCTTGATGCTGATAGTAATGTTCAGCTGACTACGCTCAATAATCCTGCTGACGGTGTGTTTACTGGTGAACTACAAGTTAACGCAGCACTTAATCGCCTTAAACTAAACCGTCTGCCATATTATCAAAGGGCAAGTATCTTTGAAGTGAGCGTACAAAAGCAAAATAAAAGCGTACAAGCACAGTTGCAAGAGCTTAAACAGACTGTAACAAGTGCTGACAGTGCGTTGAGTGAGCGTATCTCTCAGTTAGATACCACCCTAAACGGTCAGACCACAAGCATCAGAGATGTACAGCGGTCAGTCAATGGCGTGCGTGCGATTAAAGCAGTTACAGTGGATAACAACGGCTTTATCAGCGGTTATGGTCTTATGAGTGAGCTGGCAAACGGTCGTGTTACTAGCCGTTTTGGCATCAATGCCGACCAGATTTATTTTGGGGCGACAACGAGTGCCAAAAAGCCGTTTGTGTTTACGACCCGCACTACCACCATCGATGGTGTAAGCTACCCTGCGGGGGCGTGGCTTAATAGTGCCAGTATTGCCCGAGCGTCTATCAATATGCTGCACATCGCCGACAGTATTCAATCTGACAACTATGTTGCAGGACGGCAAGGCTGGCGATTATTCAAAGACGGCAGGTTTGAGCTCAACAACACATTTGGTGATGGTTCAAGTTTG
>NZ_JBGTZD010000039.1:0-990 GCF_041807865.1 Moraxella sp. E33BD
ATTACCGGCGGTGCTGATGGGAGTCAGTTGACTGATAACAATATTGGGGTGGTTGTTAATGGTTCCACTCTACAAGTAAAACTGGCTAAGAATCTTCAAAACCTAGAGTCAGTAAAGACAGACACGCTTACAACCACCGGTCGTATTACAGCCGGTGGTGGTTTGACAGTGACTACTGGGGGCGTGACTGTTAATAATGGTGGTTTGACAGTGACTGGTGGTGATACACAAGTTGCTAAGCTAACAGCGACCGGTAATACAGAGCTTAAAGGAACACTGACTGTTGATAGGAAAGCTACCTTTAAAGAAGCTGTGACGGCAAATAATGGTTTGACGGTAACTGCCGGTGAAACCAAGCTTAAAGATACCACTGTTGAGGGTATGTTGAATGTGACCGGTTATTTAGGTGTGCTGGGTAATTCGTATGTTTCAGGTGATAGCACTACGCTTGGTAATAGCACCACGATTGGCAATACGTTGACAGTCGGCAATAACACCACCTTAGGGAATAGTGTTACGAAAGGGGATGCCTTAGTAGGGGGTGAGCTTTCTGTCGTCGGCCCGACTAAGTTGGCAGGTGGATTAACCACGATAGGGGATAATCTTACCATTGGTAGTACAACCACCGTTGGCGATAACACGACGCTGGGTAATACCCTGACAGTGGGTGATAACGTTACAATAGGTAACAGTCTTGTCTCTGGCAATTCGTATGTTTCAGGTAATAGTACTGTCTTGGGTGATGCATTGACGTTGGGTAATTCAACGGTGATGAAAGTTTTCGAGGTTAGAGGGGATACAAAGCTTAAAAATACGACCGTCACTGGCTTAACGGCGGATACGTTGGCTGTTGAGAATAAAGCGATTCTTAAAGATGGTGTAACCTTAGGTGAAGCTACTGGTCCGAAGATTGTACATAACGGCGATAGTATCAAAGTTCAGAAGAGTAATGGCTCTCCTACGAAGATTACCAATATTGCTGCTGGTACA
>NZ_JBGTZD010000040.1:0-833 GCF_041807865.1 Moraxella sp. E33BD
ACCGTGGGCGTGGCGATAAGCTCGCTCACCGACTATGCGATGGCATCACTCGCTTTTTTACTCGTGGCAAATACAGCCATTGTGAGATTGCCATTGCCTTGCCTGACGGTCGTTATGAATGCTATACAAGTAGCTACCGCGATGGTGGTGTACGATGTAAAGTGATGGATTTACCGTCTGATAAATGGGAGCTAACACCATTATCCATCACACACGAGCAAGTAAAAGCCTATTTTAAGCACACCCAAGGAGCAGGCTATGACTTGTGGGGTGCATTGGGTGCGGTAGCACTATTTCACCAGTCGCAGGAGCGGTATTTTTGTAGTGAGTGGTGCTATAACGCCATCTTTGGTTCTGATAAGGGCTGGCGGTTTAGCCCCAGTGATTTATATGATTTGATTTTAGCAGGAGAACATCGGTGAATGATTTATACAACTATCTATCGGAGGTGTGGTTACACACCAAGGTCGCCACCATGAGCTTTGTCATGGCGACACTGATGGCGGTATTTCGCACCAAAGCACAGCGTGGGCGTGTGGATTTATTAGAATCCATCATGTGCGGACTGTTCGCCATCGGCATCTGGTCGTTTTTGGACTGGTTCGGCATTCCACAGACGGCAAGTGTCGGCATTGCGTCCGCCATTGGCTACTTTGGCACGCATTGGCTGGCTGACTTTATCAAAAATTATCTGTCCAAAGGAGTTAAAAAATGACTTTTATCAAAGATAATGTCTTTCAATATTTATCCGTAAAACTACCGGCACTCGGGGCATTCATCATGCTGGTACTCATCCCCGCCCTGCAAGTGGCGGTAGATTATCAGATTATCCC
>NZ_JBGTZD010000041.1:0-800 GCF_041807865.1 Moraxella sp. E33BD
AGCTTGTCCATTTGCTCGAACGCTGATTGTGCCGAACCTGTGGCGGTGATAAGGCTGGCGTTTAATACATCAAACTCACGGCGTACAGACACCATGCTACTGACAGAAGCAAATACACCTGTAGCAGCTGCAATTCCTTTGGCAATAATACCACCCATCTTAGATAGCTTGTTAAGACCCAAGGTGGCTTTTTGGGTGTGCTGTGTTAAGTTATTCATGCCTTTAGACGCTTGGCTTGTGGCATGAGTGATGGAAGATTGCATCTGCTGGGCGGCTTGCTTGGATTGCTTGCCGACTTTGCTGATATTTCTGGTAAATTGAGCGGTGTTTGCCGCCACATGAATTTCGATGCCCAATGACATGAATTTCTCCAATAAAAAAGCACTCATGACGAGTGCTTTGCGTTGATTTTATCGGCATTATCCACCCAAAGTTAGGTAGTCTGTGCTTTTGGCGTGATGCTTGATTTTTTGGGTATCTTTACTGCTGGCTTTAACAATTAAACTGCGTCCATCATCAAAAATAAGCTGTAATAAGTGCATTTTTTTAACACCCAATAATGAGCCAACCACAGCACCTGCCATACCAGCAAACATACTCTCGGTAGCGATTGCCAGTGCACCACCAAGTAACGCACCATCTATCATTGATGGTTGATAATCGCCATCTTGAGTGATGATTTCATTGACATGAGCAAGGTTTTCTTGACGCAGTACGATATTTTTGCCAGTGTGAATACACTTTAAGGAAAAACCACCCAGCATATAATATAAAGGTTGTTTTTTGTCAAAATCATCAGA
>NZ_JBGTZD010000042.1:0-691 GCF_041807865.1 Moraxella sp. E33BD
TCAAGCAACAGTGGCGGTTGATTCTCTTTTGAACTTGGGATCTCTATCGCATCAAAGGTTGATTTACCTTTTACATCCATACCACTCGTCACCGTTAGCTTGCCATCAACGGTGGTGTCTTTAAGGTTGGTATCACCAGAGACATACAAATCACCTTGAACACCTGCATCACCAGAGACAAGACTATTACCTATAGTAAAACTATCACCAATGGTGACATTGTTCCCAATGGTGGTTAATCCACCTAATAACGTGGTTGCTTTTTTCACTGTCAAACCACCGCCAATCGTCGCATCGTTATTCACAGTCAACGATTTTGTCGTCACCGAATCCAGTCCAGTCAACGACTTAGCAAGTTTTACAACTAGACCTTCGCCGTCTTGCACCACGCCGATGTTATTATCAGACAGCTGACCTGAATCCGTCTGACCGCCGGTAATCGTTAGTTTATCGCCTAAGTTACGATGGACTTCACCACCGAAATCACCCTGGAATTTAAGTCCTTTAGTGGTAATACCATCAATTCCGTCCCTCACTTGCTTAAAGTTAACTGCATCACCGTCTTGTGTACCAGCAGCAATATTGGTAATCTTCGTAGGAGAGCCATTACTCTTCTGAACTTTGATACTATCGCCGTTATGTACAATCTTCGGACCAGTAGCTTCACCTAAGGTTACACCATCTTTAAGAA
>NZ_JBGTZD010000043.1:0-610 GCF_041807865.1 Moraxella sp. E33BD
CAAGCCCACGACGGCATCATGAGCGTCCCCAAATCAGGCACTTGGAACTTAGAAAAAGGCGAACGAGTACTGCCTAAACATACCGCCAAAGCCTTAGATGATAAATTGAACAGCTTGCAGGGTCGAGGTGAAACGAAGGTCATCATTAACAATTACACCAGCGAAAAAGCTCATGTACAACAAATGCCAAATGGTGACATGATGGTTACTATCGGCAAGATGATTAGTGACACGGTAGATGCCAAAGTCAATCAACGATTTATCCAAGCACGCCGTCAAGGAGGCGAACTTTATGGGAGATAGCATGAAAACCTTCACTTGGAAAATGAACATGGGAGCGTCTGCCAGCACTCGCCATGCGGTCAGTAAGACGCAGTTTGGTGATGGCTATGCCCAGCGTGTGAGTTTTGGTATTAACAATAAACGCACCGATTGGAGCGGTAGCAAAACTGGCGACTGGGCGACCGTCATCAAGCCAATCAAAGATTTTCTTGATGAGCATGGTGGCGTTACGCCCTTTTATTGGGCTGATCCGCATGGCACGACCGCCAAATACATTTGCCAAGATTATGAAATTTCTCAAAGAAAAGGTAATTTTTGGGAAATTAGC
>NZ_JBGTZD010000044.1:0-547 GCF_041807865.1 Moraxella sp. E33BD
TATTTGCAGTGGTACCTCTAAGCGTGGTATCGCCGGTCACATTCAAAGTATTTCTAAGTGTGGTCGCACCGGTCACATCCAAACCACTGCGAGCTGTTAATTTACCACCAATCGTCGCAGTGCCGTTCAAATTGGTTGGGCCAGCCTGAACAGTCAAACCACCCTCAGTAATCGTTGTCCGTTTAAGCGTTGTCTCGCCATTTGCGGTTAATTTCCGAACAGTAGTATCACCTTCCACATTTAGCGTACTTTTAACAGTAGTCTCTTGAAGTAATGTCGGACCAGCCTGAACAGTCAAACCATCTCGAGTAACCTTTATGCCACCATTATTAACAGTCAATCCCCCAGTAGTCACTGTCAAATCACCGGCTGTAATACGACCGGTGGTTTTAATGGTTTCCAACCCATTAATATTCTTGGCAAGTTTTACTTCCAATCCCTGGTCACCAACAACTACCCCAATATTGCTATTAGTCAACTGACTCTCATCAGCACCGCCGGTAATTCTTACGTCCTCGGTCAACTTACGTGTGAAATGTTCTCTGTC
>NZ_JBGTZD010000045.1:0-517 GCF_041807865.1 Moraxella sp. E33BD
ACCACCCGCACCCTTGCCATTACAGGCGATGGCACAGGGCAAGCCAATTTTGATGGGTCAGCCAATGCCAATATCGCCCTAACCCTTGCAAACTCTGGCGTAACCGCAGGCTCTTATAACTCGGTTACGGTAGATGCCAAAGGACGAGTTACCGCAGGTCTCACCCAAACGCACGGCTTAGTAACCGCCACTACCGCCACAGGCACGGCAAATCGCGCCACGACAAACCGCAACACATTCTTAAACATTGTGGCAAGTGGCGTAGGACAAACAGCGTCCGTTGGCTCATCCACCCAAATCACAGGCACGAATGGTATTACGGTATCAAGTGATGCGGCAGGTAAACTCATTGTTACTCGTGATAGTAACTCGCCAACGGCAACGAAGCTACAAACCCCACGCACCATCAACGGTGTGGCATTTGACGGCACAAGAGACATTACCATTCCTTTTAATTTTAATGTGCAATCACTACGCTCTGATAATGGTTATTTGAAATTTCCAGATGGCACGATTA